>NZ_CM187543.1:5320000-5536649 GCF_059817965.1 Allobosea sp. TBD101 | reverse complement strand
CCTCGTCCTTTCGCAAGCCGGGCAGGCCTTCACTGAGGCCGGATACCGGGTCGCACAGGCCCCCGCCGCCGGAGATGAGGACCCACGCGGGCCACGGCGCCCGCAGCAGCCACAGGGCGGCCAGCCCGGCCAGCAGCGCGGCCCGGAACGGCCCGCAGCCCCGACCGCGCCCGCCCAGCCGCAGGCTCCGCGCCCGCCGCAGATGCAGCCTGCGCCGGCAGCCCCCCGGGTGCAGCCTCCCGCCATGCCCGCGCCCCAGCCGCGCGCCGAGCCGCCGGCCATGCGTCCGCAGCCTGAGCGCCCGGCCATGCCGCGTGAGGCGCCTGCCGTGCCTCGTACCGCGCCCTCGCCCAGCGAAGCCCCGGCAGCCCGCCCGACACCGCCGCGCCCGCCGGTCGAGCAGACCGTCCCGCGTGTCGTGCCTCAGCCGGGCGCCGGCGCGCCGCCGTCGGTCGCTCCGCGTGGTGGTCCTGCGGTTCCGCCCTCGGCTGCGCCGACCCAGCTCCGTCCGACCGGAGCGCCGCCTGCCACAGCGCCCACGGCTCCGTCACAGCCCGGAGCCGGCACGCAGCCCTCGGCGGTTCCGCGCGGCGGCCCGGCCGTTCCGCCCTCGGCTGCGCCGACCCAGCCCCGCCCAACCGGAGCGCCTCCTGCGACGGCGCCCGCTGCTCCGTCACAGCCCGGAGCCGGCGCGCCGCCCTCGGCCGTTCCGCGCGGTGGCCCGACCGTTCCGCCTTCGGCTGCACCCTCTCAGCAGCCTTCGACTCTGGCGCCTCAACCTGCCGCTCCCGCCGCTCCAGCACAGCCGGGAACGGCCGCTCCGACACCACCCCCGCCCGCCGGCGCTGCTCCGGTCCAGCCCTCGCGCCCGGCGCCGGGCACGCCTGCGGTTGGCGCTCCCGGCGCTCCAACTCTCGCCCCGGCTCAGCCCGGCGCCACGGCTCCGACCCCGCCTGCGGGCGCGGCGCCCGGCCAGGTCGGGCGGCCCGCTCCCGGCATGCCGTCCGGCGGAGCACCGGGGACGGCTGCGCCGGCACAACCCGGTGTCGCCCCTGTTCCCGGTCAGCCCGGCGTCGCTCCCGGCCAGCCGCCCCAGCGTGAGGGCCGCCGCGGCGGCATCTCGCCGGGCGTGGCCGGAGCGATCGGCCTCGGTGCCGGCGTCATCGGCGGCATCATGGCCGCGCAGGGTGCGCAGCGCTTCGAGGATATCCGCAGCCGCCGCGAGGAACGGCGCGAGGGTGACGTCACCATCATCCGCGAGCCCGGCCGCACCATCATCCGCGACGATGACGGCCGCGCCATCATCCGCCGCGACGAGGACCAGCGCTTCCGCGATCTCGGCTGGCAGGGTCGTTCCGAGCGCCGCGGCGACGAGAACCGCACGATCTTCGAGCGGCCGGACGGCACGCGCATCGTCACCGTCACGGACGAGGAGGGCCGGCTGATCCGCCGCACCCGCATCGACCGCGACAACCGCGAGGTGATCATCATCGACAACACGCTGCGCGACCGTCCGGGCCGCTTCGCCGACGATGTCGTGGTGCTGCCGCCGCCGCCGCTGCCGATGCCGCGCGAGCGCTATATCGTCGATGCGGACCGGGCCGACGAGGATCTGATCTACGAGACGATCATCGCCCCGCCGATCGGCGCGATCCCGCGCCGCTACACGCTGGACGAGGTCCGTTATTCGCCGGACCTGCGTGCTCGCATGCGCAGCGTCGATATCGACACGATCAACTTCGATACCGGTTCCTGGCAGGTCGGGCAGGATCAGGCGCGGCGCTTGTCGGTGATCGCGGATTCGGTGAAGCGCGCCCTGCAGCGCTCACCCAACGAGGTCTTCCTCGTCGAGGGCCACACCGACGCCGTCGGCGCCGATGTCGACAATCTCTCGCTCTCCGATCGCCGCGCGCAGTCGGTTGCGGAGATCCTGACGCGCGACTTCCAGATCCCGCCGGAAAACCTGACGACCCAGGGCTATGGCGAGCAATATCTGAAGGTGAACACGCAGGATGCTTCGCGCGAGAACCGGCGCGTCACGCTCCGGCGCATCACGCCGCTGCTCAGCGGCCAGAACCAGTAACGACCGGGCGGGGGTGCTCTCGAAGCAGCCCCGTTCTTTATCAGGCGCAGGGAACCCCCGTTCCCTGCGCCTGTTTTGTTTCCGGAGGATAGCCGAGGGGAGATGCCGCCATGAGAAAGCTTGTCCAGGTCATCGCTGCGGCGCTTGTTGCCGGCATGCCCATTGCAGTTTCGGCGCAGGTCCAGACCGCGCCTCCCCCGGCAAGGCAGCGCGCTCCCGGCGTGCCGCTGGTGCCGCGCTCGGGCGAGGTGGCGCGCCCGCCGATGCCCAACAGCGCGGCGCCACGGGACGAGAAGCGTGGAACTCGCGGGGACAAGGCGCAGATTCGGTCCGAGCGTGATCCGCCGATGCCGAAGCCCGTGCCCTCGATCATCGCACCTTGAGCGGCCGGGTTGAGGATTTGGTAGGGTTGCCCGACTAGGGTGCGGCCATGAGCGACGCCGTTTCCCTCGCCAGCAGCATCGTCACGATGCAGGCCGCCTCGACGCAGCAGGCGCTGTCGGCCGAAATGCTCAAGCAGAATGCGCAGGCCGAGCAGAGCCTCGTCGCCATGCTACAGCAGAGCGTCGAGCAGACGCAGGCGATGCTGCCAGCCGGGCAGGGCACGCTGGTCGACCGGACCGCCTGAGCCATTCCTTCTCCTCTACAACCTGTTTGAAAATGGGCAGCCCTCATCCTGAGGAGCCGCGTCAGCGGCGTCTCGAAGGATGCTTCAGGAGGCTCCCGAACGATCTGGACCATCCTTCGGGACGCGCCTGCGGCGCTCCTCAGGATGAGGGCTGCGGGATACTCCACCAGTTGGTCTGGGAGGTATGCTTGCAGCCCGTTGCCAAGCGGCGGCGCTACGCCTAACCTCGCCAGTGTTCCGAGGGGTGCCCGCAAGGGCTGAGACGGCTTTCGAAGCTGAACCCATCGAACCTGATCCGGGTCATACCGGCGGAGGGACTGGAACGCGGTGCAGCCTTGGCCTGCACCCGCATCACAGCGCTTGAACCGCTTCGACGCCGGATCTCCTGACCTGTACCAAGGAGGAGATCCCCCTATGAATGCCCACACCAAACCCCAGAAGAACAGCGTCAAGACCGCTCCCCAGAGCGTCACGACCGGGCCGATCATCGGCTCGCGCAAGATCTATGTCGCCGCGCCCGAGCATCCCGAGATGCGCGTGCCCTTCCGCGAGGTCGTGCTGACGACCGATGCCGAGCCGCCGGTGCGCCTCTACGACCCCTCCGGCCCCTTCACCGAGACCGACGCGAAGATCGATCTCAATGCCGGCCTCGTCCAGCCGCGTCGCGCCTGGCTCGACGCACGCGGCTTCGAGCAAGTCCCCGGCCGTGCTGTCACCGCCGCCGATAACGGCCACATCTCCGCCGAGCAGCTCGTGCCGGCCTGCCCGGCTGAGCGCCCGATCCTGCAGGCGAAGCCTGGCCAGATGACGACGCAGTACGAATTCGCCAAGGCCGGCATCGTCACCCCCGAGATGATCTATGTCGCCCATCGCGAGAATCTCGGCCGCGCCGCCATGCTGGAGGGCGCGCGGGAGCGCCATGCCGATGGCGAGAGCTTCGGCGCCAACGTGCCGGAATTCGTCACGCCGGAATTCGTCCGCGAGGAGATCGCGCGCGGCCGCGCCATCATCCCCGCGAACATCAACCACCCCGAGCTGGAGCCGATGGCGATCGGCCGCAATTTCCTGGTCAAGATCAACGCCAATATCGGCAATTCGGCCGTCACCTCCGGCGCGGCCGAGGAGGTCGAGAAGCTGGTCTGGGCGATCCGCTGGGGTGCCGACACGGTGATGGACCTCTCCACCGGCCGCAACATCCACAATATCCGCTCCTGGATCCTGCGGAATTCACCCGTGCCGATCGGCACGGTTCCGATCTATCAGGCGCTGGAAAAGGTCGGCGGCGATCCGATCAAGCTCGACTGGGAGGTGTTCAAGGACACGCTGATCGAGCAGGCCGAGCAGGGCGTCGACTATTTCACCATCCATGCCGGCGTCCGGCTGCCTTACGTCCCCCTCACTGCATCGCGGGTCACCGGCATCGTCTCGCGCGGGGGCTCGATCATGGCGCGCTGGTGCCTGGCGCATCATCGCGAGAGCTTCCTCTACGAGCGTTTCGACGAGATCTGCGAGATCATGCGCCGCTACGACGTCTCGTTCTCGCTGGGCGACGGCCTGCGTCCGGGCTCGATCGCCGACGCCAATGACCGCGCCCAGTTCGCCGAACTGGAGACGCTGGGGGAACTCACCAACATCGCATGGCAGAAAGGCTGCCAGGTGATGATTGAGGGCCCCGGCCATGTGCCGATGCACAAGATCAAGGAGAACATGGACAAGCAGCTGCGCGAATGCGGCGAGGCGCCCTTCTACACGCTCGGACCGCTGACGACCGACATCGCGCCGGGCTACGATCACATCACCTCCGGCATCGGCGCGGCGATGATCGGCTGGTATGGCTGCGCCATGCTCTGCTACGTCACGCCGAAGGAGCATCTGGGTCTGCCCAATCGCGACGACGTCAAGACCGGCGTCATCACCTACCGCATCGCGGCGCACGCCGCCGATCTTGCCAAGGGCCATCCGGCCGCGAAGATTCGTGACGATGCGCTCTCGCGCGCCCGTTTCGATTTCCGCTGGGAGGATCAGTTCAACCTGGCGCTCGACCCCGACACGGCGCGGGAGTTCCATGACGAGACGCTGCCGAAGGACGCCCACAAGGTCGCGCATTTCTGCTCGATGTGCGGGCCGAAATTCTGCTCGATGAAGATCACGCAGGATCTGCGCGCCGAGGTGCTGGCGATGAGCGACAACGAGCGGGCGAGCCTTGAAGCCATGGCCGCGGAAGGTATGGCGGCGAAGTCGAAGGAATTCCTCGACAAGGGCGGGAGTATCTATCTACCTGCTGCTGAATGAGCGGTTTCAGCGAAAAGCTCGACGCAGCCAGCGTCGCATCGATCCTCGCGCGGGTGGCCAGGCGCCGCCCGCGCGTCCACTGCCTGACCAATACAGTGGCGCAGAACGTTACCGCCAACATGCTGCTGGCCGTCGGGGCCGTGCCTTCGATGGCAAGCCATCTCGACGAGGTCGAGGCCGTTGCGGCCGGGGCGGGCGCGATCCTGATCAATCTCGGCACGCTCAGCCTCGAAGGCGAGCGCGCCATTCCCAAGCTGGTCGGCGTCGCGCGGGAGCGCCGCATTCCGCTGGTGCTCGACCCGGTCTTCGTCGAGCTCTCGCCCTTGCGGCTGCGGCTGGTCGGCGACGTGCTGGCGCTGTTCGATGTGCTGGTGCGTGGCAATGCCACGGAAATGGCGGTGCTGGAGCCGCTTTTCGCGCTGCGCCGGGATATCGTGCGCGTCACCACCGGTGCGGTCGACCGCATCGAGACGGAGGATCGGGCTCTGTCGGTCGCGCATGGTCATGAGTTGATGAGCAAGGTGACCGGGCTCGGCTGTGCTTCGAGTGCGCTGGTCGCGGCCTGCCGGGCGGTGGAGCCCGACTCGGTGATCGCGGCCGCGGCGGCGCTGACCGCCTATGGTATTGCCGGCGAGATCGCGGCCGAGCGCGCTGCCGGCCCCGGCAGCTTCGCGGTCGCGCTGATCGACGCGCTCGCGACGCTGGACCCGCAGACGCTGCAAGCCCGCATGGCGGGCGCGCGAAACCACGGGGACAGGACCTAGGGGGGATTCAGCGCCGGCCGCAGGCGCGTTAGGGTTGCATGGCTGATTCGCCCGGCTGGCGGCGGCTGCGCCGGGGGGCGATCGACAACATGACGTATAACGAAGTCTGCGGGCAATCGTCCCGGCTGGTCCGGCTCGGCGTGCTGCTGGTGCTCGGCCTCGCCGCCGGCGTTTTCGGAACCTGTGAGAAAGCCGCCGCCGCCGAAAACGGCACGGGCTTCTATCTGCTCGGCGGGCGCGGCGCGATGGCGGGTTACCTGCCGCCTCCCGGGGTCTATTTCGAGAGCGACACCTACAGCTACGATGCGAAGCTCGACGCCCGGAAGTCGCTGCCGGCGGGCGGACGTTTCGTCGCGGATGTGCGCAGCCAGGCCAGGGCGGATTTCCTGAGCGGCACATGGGTGACGCCCTGGGAGATCGCCGGCGGCAATGTCGCGCTCGGTGCCACCCTGCCCGTCGGCCGTGTCCGGGTCGGGGTCGGCACTGAGTACGATTCGCCGCGCACGAACCGCATCATCGGCACCAGCCTGCGCGACAGCGCGGTGGTCGTCGGCGATCCCGTGTTCTCGGCGATGCTCGGCTGGCATGCCGGCAAGTTCCACTGGAACGCGACCGTCATGGTCAACGCACCTGCAGGCGACTACCGCAACGGCGAACTCGCCAATCTCGCCTTCCATCGCTGGGCGACGGATCTGTCCGGCGCCCTCACCTGGTTCGATCCGCAAACCGGCATCGATCTCTCGGGCGTTGCCGGCGTGACCTTCAACGGCACCAATCCGGCCACGGACTACCGGACGGGCACCGAGTTCCATCTGGAATGGGCGGCCTCGAAGGCGCTGACCAGCGCCCTGTCGGCCGGCGTCATCGGCTATCACTATCAGCAGCTCACCGGCGACAGCGGGGCCGGCGCGCAGCTCGGCGCCTATAAGGGACGCGTGACCGCGCTTGGCGGCACGCTCGCCTATAATTTCACGGTCGGAAAGACGCCGATCTCGACCCGCATCAAGGTTCTGCGCGAGTTCGCCGCGGAGAACCGGGCGCGCGGAACCGTGGGCCTGCTCACCGTCTCGCTGCCCTTGACGGCTTCGCCCTGACGGCAAGACCGCCAGGGGCGGTTCGCCGGTCTATGATCCAGGGAACGCCGCCCCCGATCTCGCGGAGCGAAAGGGGGCGGCTATCGTCCGTTACGGCTTGCCGAACTGGAGGGCCGGGGGCACAGGGTTCGGCTTGAACGGCGCGACCTGAAGCGTCTTGGCGTCGAGGTCGAAGCTGGTCAGGTCGACCATGCGCAGGACCTGATCCTGATAGCTCTTGATGTAGTACTTCCTGGCGCGCAGATCCGCGACCGAGGTCCACTGTGTGTATTCGAGTTCCCCACCCTTCGCGGCGGAGTCGATGAAGCCGACGGGGATGTCGAAATTGTTCATGATGTGCTCGACGAGACGGACCGTCTGCGGGCCATCGGGAGCCTGCTTCGCCGAAGCGACATAGCCGAGCGCGCGGATGAAGCGCGAAGGCGGGGTCGGGTCCCCCGGAATGCCGAGCAGTCCCGAGCCCTGGCCGAAGGGGGCGAAGGTCTTGCCGCCGATCTTCAGCGGGTCGGCCGCGACCGGCGAAAGCTTGACGTAGTTGCGGATGTTGTTGAGGTGCCAGTCGAAGGTCGGCGAGTTGGTCAGGACGCCCATCGGGTTGTCATAGACCTTCAGCTTGCCGTCCACCGGCTCGATCACGATGGAGGCGCCCGTCGCATCGTGGATCGGGAAGTGGAACGGCAAGGTGAAGTTCACCATCGGTGCCGGCAGATCGACGATCACGGTCTTGTCGAGCGCCGCCTTCACTTCCGCGACGGTCGAGAAATTCGACAGCACCCAGCTCAGGAATTCCCAGGGCGCAAGCGCGGTACTCGGGTCGGCCTGGGCGACCGGCGTGTAGCCCGCGAAGTCCGGGAAATACAGGGCGCCGCCGGCAAGGCCCTTCTCGTTCATGCCGTCCGAGACGAAGGGCTGGCCGAAGCTCATCACGCCGACGAAGGCGTAGCGGGTGTTCCATTTCGGCGCGGCCATGTTGCCCGGGCGGGTGCCGACGAAGGCGTAGTTCCTCGGGACCACGACGACGTCGGATTGTGTCTGGAGCGCATATTCGAGGGTGCGGCCGTAGACCGGCGTGCCATCGGCGGCGATCATCAGGATATTCGTGCAGGCCTGGGCCGGTGCAACGCTGGCGAGCATGCCGGCGAGCAGGGCTGCAACGCCCTTCCTCGCAAACTTCCAATCAAAAATGCGCATTGTATCCTGTCCCCCCAAAGCAGTGTGCCAGGGCTTGGTAAGGGGCCAATCACCGCGCAATCGTAAAGAAGCGCGCGGCCTTGCGCGGGCCGGGGAGGGAGCCGGAAAAGGTGGTGAATGAAGCTCTAATCGCCGGACGGGTTCGCGCGCGGCGCGCCCGGACGAGCCCGGCTCTACTGCGTCGGCGTGAGCGAGAGTGGGGCCGGCTTCGGCGTGGGGCGCGGCTTCGGCTTGGCGGCGGCTGGCTTCGGCTCGGTATTGAGCCCGAGCCGGGCGCGCAGCGAGGCGGCCCGTGCCTCGGTGATCCGGGCGCCGCAGAAGCCGAACTGGCCCTCGCGCTGGAAATCCCGGCAGATCATCTCGCGCTCGGCCGAGAACCCGGCCTGCTCGCGGGCGACCACGCGCTGCTCGACCGCGTCCGACTTGGCGGTCAGCGTGCGATAACCCTCGCGCACGGCGCGTTCGGCGCTGCCGCGCGCCTTCTCGATCTCCTTGGCCTGCCCGGCGACGGTGCGGGCATCGGGGCCCCACAGTCCACGCGGGTCGATCCGGCATTGCGCAGCCTGCACGACGCAGGGCTCCGTCGGCTCGACCACGAGGAAGGCGCCGTCGAGCACGTCGAAGACGATCGGGCAGATCGACGCCTCCAGCTTGTAGCGCGGGACGCCGGCCGGGCGGCCCAGAGCGGTGACGGGCAAGGGCGCATCGCCGAAGGAAACGGCGCAGGGCTCGACCAGATTGGCGCTCTGGAAGCCGTCGAGATTGAGCTTGAGGCCGTAGCCTGTCGCTGTCTTCGAGAAGACGGCCTCGCCGTGGTGGCCGTGGCGATGCAGGGCCTTGCCGAGGATGGCGTCCTCGCCCGCGACCTTGATGGCGGGCATGCTGGGCGGCTTCGGTGCCGCCGGCGCGCCGGGCTGCGAGGGGGCGGCCTGCTGGGTCCCCGGCGCGTTGAACGGCTGGGCGCCGGGCAGCTGCAGGGGCTGGGCGAGCGCTGCCGTCGAAGCCGCAGCGAGGGCCAGCGAGGCGAGGATCAGGCGCGTCGATCGTGTCATGGCGGCCCAGTGAAACCGGAACGGCCTTTCTGCATGCAGGGGCAGGCAGGCCGGCGCAAGGACGGGAAGGCCACACCCGGGCAGAAAGCGTGTCGTGGCGGCTGTCTCACCGAAACTCCCGATTCTTAATCGGCTCGCCTGTCTTGCAAGGGGTGGAACACCCTCACTATATACGCCGCCAAGGGGCGGTTTAACCACCGTCAAACGTGGAATGCCGGTTTCGTTCGCCGCTGAAGCGGGGGCGATCCGGTCCATGGGCCGGCAGGCGACGCATCAACGTCGCAGGTCGGCGATCTGCTCAATCGAAAGGGATCCCATCCATGGGTAAAGTCATTGGTATCGACCTCGGCACGACCAACAGCTGCGTTGCAGTGATGGAAGGCTCGACGCCCAAGGTCATCGAGAATTCGGAAGGCGCGCGCACCACGCCTTCCATCGTCGCCATCACGGATGACGGCGAGCGTCTGGTCGGCCAGCCTGCGAAGCGCCAGGCCGTCACCAACCCGGAGCGCACCTTCTTCGCGATCAAGCGCCTCATCGGCCGGACCTTCGAGGACCCGATGACGCAGAAGGACCTGAAGCTGGTCCCCTACAAGATCACGAAGGCCTCGAACGGCGACGCCTGGGTGTCCGCCGACGGCAAGGACTATTCGCCGTCGCAGATCTCGGCCTTCACGCTGACCAAGATGAAGGAGACGGCGGAGGCCTATCTCGGCCAGCCCGTCACCCAGGCCGTCATCACGGTTCCCGCCTATTTCAACGACGCCCAGCGTCAGGCCACCAAGGATGCCGGCAAGATCGCCGGCCTCGAAGTGCTCAGAATCATCAACGAGCCGACGGCGGCCGCGCTGGCCTATGGCCTCGAGAAGAAGTCTGCCGGCACGATCGCGGTCTATGACCTCGGCGGCGGCACCTTCGACGTCTCGATCCTCGAGATCGGCGACGGCGTCTTCGAGGTGAAGTCGACCAATGGCGACACCTTCCTCGGTGGCGAAGACTTCGACATGCGCCTCGTCGAGTATCTCGCCGATGAGTTCAAGCGCGAGCAGGGCATCGACCTGAAGAAGGACAAGCTCGCGCTTCAGCGCCTGAAGGAAGCGGCCGAGAAGGCCAAGATCGAGCTCTCGACCACGGCCCAGACCGAGATCAACCTGCCCTACATCACGGCGGATGCCTCCGGTCCGAAGCACCTTGCCATCAAGCTCTCGCGCGCCAAGTTCGAGAGCCTGGTCGACGATCTGATCCAGCGCACCATTGAGCCCTGCAAGAAGGCGCTCAAGGATGCCGGCCTGTCGGCGGGCCAGATCGACGAGGTCGTCCTCGTCGGCGGCATGACCCGCATGCCTAAGGTGCAGGAGGTCGTGAAGCAGTTCTTCGGCAAGGAGCCGCACAAGGGCGTTAACCCTGACGAGGTCGTCGCCATCGGCGCCGCGATCCAGGCCGGCGTCCTCCAGGGCGACGTCAAGGACGTGCTGCTGCTCGACGTGACACCGCTTTCGCTCGGCATCGAGACGCTGGGCGGCGTGTTCACGCGCCTGATCGACCGCAACACCACGATCCCGACCAAGAAGAGCCAGGTCTTCTCCACCGCCGAGGACAACCAGAACGCGGTGACGATCCGGGTCTTCCAGGGCGAGCGCGAGATGGCGGCCGACAACAAGCTGCTCGGCCAGTTTGATCTGATGGGTATTCCGCCGTCCCCGCGCGGTATGCCGCAGATCGAGGTGACCTTCGACATCGACGCCAACGGCATCGTCTCCGTGACGGCGAAGGACAAGGCCACCAACAAGGAGCAGCAGATCAAGATCCAGGCTTCCGGCGGTCTCAGCGATGCCGACATCCAGAAGATGGTGAAGGATGCCGAGGCGAATGCCGCCGAGGACAAGAAGCGCCGCGAGGTGGTCGAGGCCAAGAACCAGGGCGAGAGCCTCGTGCACTCGACCGAGAAGTCGCTGAAGGATTATGGCGACAAGGTCTCCGAGGCCGACAAGGGTGCGATCGAGACCGCCGTCGAGGCGCTCAAGACCGCGCTGACCGGCGACGATGCCGAGGCCATCCAGGCCCGCACCAACGAGCTGATGCAGGCTTCGATGAAGCTGGGCGAAGCGATGTATGCGGCGAGCCAGGCCGAAGGCGCTGCCGCCGAGGGCGGCGAGCAGCCTGAGGAAGCCAAGAAGGACGACGTCATCGACGCCGACTTCAAGGACGTCTCGGACGACAAGAAGAAGAGCGCGTGATCGCGCGCTCGTAACGCAAGCGACGTTGTGGCCGGGCTCGACCCGGCCATCTCGTCCGGGAATTGCAGGCTATTCGGATGGCCGGGCTCGCTGCCCGGCCATGCCGCGTCAAAGCTGCGGGGACAGACATTTCGATGTCGAAGCGCGATTACTACGAGATCCTCGGCGTCAGCCGGACCGTGACGGAGGTCGAGCTCAAGACCTCGTTCCGCAAGCTCGCAATGCAGCATCATCCGGACAAGAATCCCGGCAACAAGGACGCCGAGATCAAGTTCAAGGAAATCAACGAGGCCTATCAGGTCTTGTCGGACGGCCAGAAGCGTTCGGCCTATGACCGCTTCGGCCACCAGGCCTTCGAGAATGGCGGCGGTGGCGGCCCCGGCGGCAATGCCGATTTCTCCGACTTCATGTCGGATATCTTCGATTCCTTCTTCGGCGATGCCCGCCGCGGCGGTGCGCGTGGCGCCAACGGGCGCGAGCGCGGGGCCGACCTGCGCTACAATCTCGAGATCGGTCTGGAAGACGCCTTTACCGGCAAGAACGAGTCGATCCGGGTGCCGACCTCGGTTTCCTGCGAATCCTGCTCCGGCACCGGGGCCAAGCCCGGTTCGAAATCGCGCCAGTGCCCGACCTGCGGCGGCCATGGCCGCGTCCGCGCCAACCAGGGCTTCTTCTCGGTCGAGCGGACCTGCCCGACCTGCTCGGGCCGCGGCGAGGTCATCGACGACCCCTGCAAGAACTGCCAGGGCGCCGGTCGCGTCACGCGAGAACGCACGCTCTCCGTGAACATCCCGGCCGGCGTCGAGGACGGCACGCGCATCCGCCTCGCCGGCGAGGGCGAGGCCGGCCTGCGCGGCGGGCCTGCCGGCGATCTCTACATCTTCCTCTCGATCAAGCCCCACGCGATCTTCCAGCGCGATGGCGCCGACCTGTTCTGCCGCGTGCCGATCGGGCTGGTCTCGGCCGCGCTTGGCGGCGAGATCGAGGTGCCGACGCTGTCGGGTGAACAGGCACGGGTGAAGATTCCCGAGGGTACGCAGACCGGCAAGCAGTTCCGTCTGAAGGCCAAGGGCATGAGCGTGCTGCGCTCGCGCGATGTCGGCGACCTCTACATCCAGGTCGTGGTCGAGACGCCGCAGAAGCTGACGACGCGCCAGCGCGAATTGCTGGAGGAGTTCGAGCGCGAGAGCTCGCACAACAACCACCCGGAGACCGCGGGCTTCTTCGGCCGGGTCAAGGATTTCCTCGGCGGCTTCGGCGGCACGGCCTGAGTCATCGGTGCAAGCCTTCCAACAAGTGCGGGTCATCCCGGGCGACCGGAGGGAGACCCGGGATCCATGCCTGAACCTCTCTCGGAAGCGCTCCGGAATGGATCCCGGATCTCCGCTTCGCTGCGTCCGGGATGACAGCGTGGTTTCGCATTTTGAATCATAAAAGAGCCGCCCGATGGGCGGCTCTTTCCGTTGAGGTGGAAGGTCGATCGTCAGACCTTGTCGACGGCTTTCTTGACCGCGTCCTTGCCCTTGCCGAGCGCCTGCTGGGCCTCGCCCTTCAGTTCCTGGGCCTTCCCTTCGGCCTCGAGCCCCGGCTTGTTGAACGCCTTTCCGGCGGCCTGCTTGACGTTGCCGGCGGCCTCGTTGGCCAGGCCCTTGATCTTGTCGGTCGTGCTGCTCATCGCGCTTGGCTCCTGAAAGATCGGCCCCCAGCCGTTTTCCGCTGAAGGAACGGGCGCTGCGCGGAAAGGTTCCGGCGCTCAGGGCGCCTCTTCTGCCTGCGCGGCGAGCGCTCGCAAGGCTCCCACGGTAGCGGCATCGGCCGGGAAGAAGGTCTCCAGTGCAAGTTCCGAGAGGGTGACATCGACCGGCGTGCCGAACACGGTGGTCGTGGAGATCAGCGACAATATGGTCTCGCCGAGCTTCAACTGCATGGGCACGACGATGGCCGCTTCCGCCTCGGCTTCGTGGCGCGTGCCCGCGCCCGGATGGGAATAGCTCATCAGCTCGCCCAGCAATTCGCCGAGCCTGGCATCGGCCGTCGCGCGGACCTGCTGGCGCAGTCTGGCCAGGAGATGGGCGCGCCATTCCGCGAGATTGAGGATGAAAGGCGCGAGCCCCTGCGGATGCAGCGACAGGCGCAGCACATTGACGGGCGGCTTCAGCAGGTCCGCATCCGCGACGAGCCCGAGCAAGCGCGTCACCGCATTGTTATAGGCCAGCAGCGTCCAGTGCCGGTCGACGGCGACCGCCGGATAGGGCTCGTGCCCCCTGAGGATCAGGTCGATCGCGCTGCGTGCCGCGTCGAGCGAGGGGTCTTCCAGCGAGCGCTCCGGATAGATCGGCGCGTAGCCGGCCGCCAGCAGCAACGCGTTGCGCTCACGCAGCGGCACGCCGAGATGCTCGGCCAATAGCAGCACCATCTCGCGGCTCGGGCGCGAGCGGCCGCTTTCGATGAAGCTGAGATGCTTCTGCGAGATCTCGGCCTCGAGCGCGAGATCGAGCTGGCTGAAGCGGCGGAGTTGGCGCCAGTCCCGGAGGAGCGCGCCGATCGGGGGAGGCTGATGTGTGTTCATGGCGGAGAAGCTAGCGATCCCGGCGGTCGGTTCCAATTACCTCCCGCTTAATCGACGGGCCGACGCGGTTCCGTCAGCATTCCCCTCATCGAAACGGGCTTGAGGCCCAGAACCGCCAAGGAGAATGCCATGTCGCTCATCCAGTCCTCGCCCCTGCTGCGCAACGCTCTCGCCCTCGATGCCGCGGCCTGTGCCGGCATGGGCCTCATTCTCGCCGCTGCCGCCGGGCCGCTCGCCGCCCCGCTCGGCCTGCCCGTCGATTTCCTGCGCGGCGCCGGGCTCGTGCTGCTGCCTTGCGCGGCGCTGATCGCCTGGTTCGCCAGCCGTAAGGTCCTGCCGCGTCTGGCGGTCTACGCCGTGATCGGCGTCAACCTGCTCTGGGTCGCCGACAGCATCGCGATCCTGCTGATGGGCTGGTTCGCCCCGACCGGGCTCGGCATCGCCTTCGTCCTGGCCCAGGCCGCTGCCGTGGCGATCGTGACCGAACTGGAAGTCATCGGCTTCAAGCGCTCGGGCGCGGCGCTCCCTTCCGGCGACGCGGTGCCCCTTCGGTGAAAACCGTCATGTGACTGTCGCATGGGCTGATTAGCCGACGGGTCTCTGTTTCCGTCAGCGGTGAGATCCCATGCGCCAGCCTCTCGTCCTCGCGGCTCTTGCCGCTGTCCTGCTCAGCGGCACGGCCATGGCCGAGCCGCTCTTCAACCGGATCGCCACTTTCTCCGTGCCGCAGAACCTGCCGGCCGATCGCGATCCCAAGAAGAAGACCGTCTCCGAGATCATCGCCGCCAATGGCGACGGCACGCTGCTGGCCTACACCGACGCGGAGCAGAAGGCGCTGGGCATCATCGACATCGCCGACCCCGCCAATCCCAGGCCTGCCGGTTTCGTGCCGCTCGAAGGCGAGACCACCTCGGTCACCATCCTCGGCGACAAGGCCTTCGTCGCGGTCGTCACCTCCGGCGACAATTTCAAGGAGCCGGCCGGCCATCTCGCCACCGTCGACCTCAAGACGAAGCAGGTCGTCGCCAAGTGCGATCTCGGCGGCCAGCCGGACTCGGTCACGCTGACCAAGGACAAGGGCAAGATCGTCATCGCCATCGAGAACGAGCGTGACGAGAAGCTCAACAAGGGCGCGTTGCCGCAGCTCCCGGCCGGCAACCTCACCCTGATCGGCATCAAGGACGGCGCCATCGATTGCGCCACGCGGCAGGTCGTCGATCTCACCGGCATCGCCGCCGTCGAGCCGACCGATCCGGAGCCGGAATTCGTCGACGTCAACCAGGACGGGTTCGTTGTGGTGACGCTGCAGGAGAACAACCACCTCGTCATCGTCGACTCGAAGACCGGCAAGGTCGTGACGCATTTCTCGGCAGGCTCGGTCGATCTCAAGAACATCGACAAGACCCGCGACGGCAGGATCAGCCCGACCGAGGAGCTGAAGGGCGTCGCCCGCGAGCCCGACGCCGTGCGCTGGCTCGACAATGACCGCTTCATCACCGCCAACGAGGGCGACTGGAAGGGCGGCTCGCGCGGCTTCACCATCTTCCGCAAGGACGGCACAGTCGAGTTCGATTCCGGCTCCGATGTCGACCACATCGCCATGCGTCTCGGCCATTATCCCGAGCGGCGCTCGGCCGCGAAGGGCAGCGAGCCCGAGGGCATCGAGGTCGCGACCTATGGCAACGACCGGCTGATCTTCGTCGGGCTGGAGCGCGCCTCGCTGGTGCTGGTCTACAAGGACGAGGGCGCAGGCAAGGCGCCGCGCTTCCTGCAGGCGCTGCCGACCGGCATCGGTCCTGAGGGACTGCTCGCCATCCCGCAGCGCGATCTCTTCGTCTCCGCCTCCGAGACCGATGTCGGCGAGAAGGGCGGCGCACGTTCGTCCGTGATGATCTATCGCCGCGCCGAGCAGGCGGCCGCCTATCCGACGATCCAGTCTGGCGACGAGAACGGCCTGCCGATCGGCTGGGGCGCGCTTTCCGGCCTCGCCGCCGATCGTGCGGCTCCGGGCAAGCTCTTCGCGATCACCGACAGCGCCTATACGCCCTCGCGCCTCCTCGAGATCGACGCGACGCAGAAGCCCGCGAAGATCACGGGCGCGCTCACCGTCACCAAGGACGGCAAGCCGGCTTCCTACGACCTCGAGGGCATTGCGACCCGCGAGGCCGGCGGCTTCTGGCTCGCTTCCGAGGGCAATCCCGAGAAGAAGGACGCGGTGCTCGACGACATCCTGCTGCGCGTCTCGGCCAAGGGCGAGGTCGAGGAAGAGATTCGCCTGCCGGAAGCGCTCGCCAGGCACGCGGTCCGCTTCGGCTTCGAGGGCGTGGCGGTGACCGGCACGGGCGCGGACGAGACCGTCTGGCTCGCCGTCCAGCGCGAATGGAAGGACGACCCCAAGGGCAAGGCCAAGATCCTCTCCTACAAGCCGGCGACCAAGGAATGGGGCGTGCTGCACTACCCGCTGTCGCAGCCGGCCGCGGGCTTCTGGATGGGCCTGTCGGAACTGGTCTCCCTCGGTGACGACCGCTTTGCCGTGATCGAGCGCGATAACGGCTTCGGCGCCAAGGCGGTGAAGACGCTCCAGACCTTCTCGGTCAAGGGCCTGAAGCCGGCGGCGATCGGGGCGACGGAGATCCCGACCGTGACCAAGACCCTGCTGCGCGACCTGACGCCCGACCTGATGAAGGCAGGCGGCTACGGCCTCGACAAGGTCGAAGGCATGACGGTGGACAAGGCCGGCAATCTCTTCGTCGTCACCGACAATGACGGCGTCGACGCTTCCTCCGGCGAGACCCAGTTCTTCGCCTTCGGCCCGCTGCCGCGCTGAGACCGGCAAAAGAAAAGCCCCGGATGCGGTCCGCATCCGGGGCAAGGCGCCTGGCTATTTTGACTGGAGAGCCAGGAGGGAGGAGCGGTTACCAGCCGGCGAGCACGGCGCCCTTGAAGCGCTCGGCGACGAAGGCCTTGATCTCGGGCGAGTGGTAGCTTTCGACCAGCGTCTTGACCCAGGGCTTGTCCTTGTCGACGCTGCGCACGGCGATCAGGTTGACATAGGGGCCCTTGGCGTCCTCGCGCAGGATCGCCGAGGCCGGGTCGATCTTGGCATCGACGGCATAGTTGGTGTTGATCGCGGCGGCCGCGACATCGGCGAGGGAACGCGGGGTCTGCGCGGCCTCGATCTCGATGATCTTCAGCTTCTTCGGGTTGCCGACGATATCGGCTGGGCTCGGCTTGAAACCGACGCCGTCCTTCAGCTTGATCACGCCCTTGTCCTGCAGCAGCAAGAGCGAGCGGCCGCCATTGGTCGGGTCGTTCTGGATCGCGACGGTCGAGCCGTCAGGCACCTGCGACCAGTCCTTGTACTTGGTCGAGTAGATGCCGAGCGGGAAGTTCACGGTCAGGCCGACGCTCTCGATCTTGAAGCCGCGATCCTTCACCTGATTGTCGAGATAGGGCTGGTTCTGGAAGGAATTGGCCTCCAGCTCGCCGGCGTCGAGCGCCTGGTTCGGCACGACATAGTCGGAGAACTCGATGATCTTGAGGTCGATGCCTTTCTTGGCGAGGACGGGCTTCACCTTCTCCAGGATCTCGGCATGCGGGCCGGGCGAGACGCCGATGCGGATCACCTGATTCTGCTGGGCGAGCGCCGGGACGGCGGCGAGCGTCAGGGCGAAACCGGCGAGAAGCACGGTGCGGCGGTTGAGGAGGGTCGTCATGAGGGTCGTTCCTTCTGTCGGATGCGGATGAATTTGGAAGCGTCAGGCGTGGCGCAAGCGCTTGTTGAGATGGCGGGCGAGCCGGTCGCCAATGCTCTGGACGAGCTGGACGAGGACGATGAGCACGGCGACGACCGCCGCCATCACGTCCGGCATGAAGCGCTGGTAGCCGTAGCGGATGCCGAGATCGCCGAGCCCGCCGCCGCCGACCGCGCCGACCATGGCCGAGAAGCCGATCAGGCTGACCAGCGCCAGCGTCAGGCCGAGCACGATCGCCGGCAGGGCCTCGGGCACCAGCACCTTTCTGATGATCTGGACAGGCGTAGCGCCCATGGCGCGCGCGGCCTCGACCAGCCCCTGATCGACCTCGCGCACGGCGCCTTCGATCAACCTGGCGATGAACGGCGTCGCCGCGACGGTCAGCGGGACGATCGCAGCGACGGTGCCGATCGAGGTGCCGGCGATCAGGCGGGTGAACGGAATGATCGCGACGACCAGGATGATGAAGGGCGTCGAGCGCGTGGCGTTGACCAGTGTGCCGAGCAGAAGGTTGGCGGCCGGCGCCGCGAACAATTCGCCGCGCTTGCTGGTGGCGAGGAAGACGCCGAGCGGCAGGCCGAAGAGCGTGCCGAGCCCGGCCGCGACCGCGACCATGGCGAGCGTGTCCAGCGTCGACTGAGCGATGAGGCGAATAATTTCAGGAGACATGGCCGATTACCTCCGCCTTGAGCCCGAGGCTCTTCAGGGCGCCGAGCACGGCGTCGCTCTCCGGCGCACGCGAGGGCACCGAGACCAGCAGGCTGCCGAAGGGCTGGCCGGCGATGGCGTCGATCCGCCCGGCCAGGATGTTGACGTCGACACCGACGATGGAGCTGAGCCGGCTGATCACCGGCGCCGTTGCGTTCTCGCCGAGGAAGGTGATGCGCAGCACGATATTGTCGCCGGCGCGCGCCTCCTTGCGGATGCGATGGGCGAGATGTTCGGGCAATTCGACGCCGGTCACCGTCTCGACGAAGCTCGCCGTCGTCGGGTGCTGCGGGTTGGTGAAGACTTCGAAGGTCTCGCCCTGCTCGACGATGCGCCCGCCCTCGATCACCGCGACGCGGTCGCAGATCTCCTTGATCACCGGAATCTCGTGCGTGATCAGCAGGATGGTGATGCCGAGCTCGCGATTGACCTGCTTGAGGAGGGCGAGGATCGAGCGCGTCGTCTCGGGGTCGAGAGCCGAGGTCGCCTCGTCGCAGAGCAGCACCTTCGGATCGGTGGCGAGCGCGCGCGCTATGCCGACGCGCTGCTTCTGCCCGCCCGAAAGCTCGGCCGGATAGCGCGCGCTCTTGTCGGAGAGGCCGACCAGCGCGAGCAGCCGCTCGACCTTGGCGGCGATCTCGGCCTTGCTTGCGCCGGCGATCTCCAGCGGCAGCGCGACATTGTCGAAGACCGTGCGCGACGACAGCAGGTTGAAATGCTGGAAGATCATGCCGATCCGGCGGCGCTGCTGGCGCCAGCCGGATTCGGTGAGGCCGGTGACATCCTGGCCTTCGATCAGGATGCGGCCCTCGGTGGCGCGCTCCAGCCCGTTGACGAGGCGGATCAGCGTCGACTTGCCGGCGCCGGAGCGGCCGATCACGCCGAGGATGGTGCCGGCGGGCACGTCGAGATCGATCCCGGCGAGCGCGCTGACCGGCTGTTGGCCGCGGCGGCCCGGATAGGTCTTGCCGACCCGCTCGAAGCGGATGGCTGGATCGGGCAATGATAGGGGCAAGGCAACGGAAGTCGCGCCGGCACTGAGCGTGCCGGGTCTGACGGGGGCGTTCATCATGTCCTCAGAAATGCGTGTGGCAGGACCAGTGGGCGATGCCGAGCTGCTCGATGGTCACGTCATGGACCGAGCGGCGCTGGTCGTCCGCGGTTGCGGCGTCGAGCGGGTCGAAGCTGGCGGGAACGGCCTGGGCGAACCAGTTCGCGAGACCGTTCCAGAGGGTGGAGAGAAGCTGCATCGCCGCCTCACGAAGCCAGCAGCAGCGGCGCGCGCCGCTGCGAGCGGGAGAGCCGGCGCGCGGCGGTCTCGGCGGCGCCTGGCGTGGCGAAACGCTGGCCATCCAGCGTCCGGAAGGCGGCGGAGGCCGAGACGAAGGTGAAGTCGCGCTCGTCGGCGCGGCGGCTCACCAGCCCGATCTGGGCCTCGCCGAGCTCGATGACATAGGCTTGCTGCGCCGGGCGGGCCCGGGCGGGAAGAGACTGAAACTGGGACATGGAACTGCCTTCTGCCGCCTGTGCGGCATGTGTCGGAACGAACGGATGGGAAGGACCTCTCGGCCTTGCGATCTCAGCGTCGACAGCGGCAGGACATCAGGCGGAAGCGGGTCTGGCTTCGGCTCGTTTTCGCAATGGTCATGTCAGTCTCCTCGATCTGGAGCCCACGACCCAGTCGTGGCGCTTTAGCGTTTGGTGACGCGGCGCAAGCTGCTGCTCAAATCTCCGCGGCTCCCTGATCGCTCAAGGAACGATCTGCAATTTGATGGAGCGTGTCCTCTTTGTCAATCGGATCGTTCTTTTAAAGAAACTAAACGGCAGAGAATAATTTTCTCCGTGCGCTGTTTGCGCCTCGCCAAGGATGCGGCAATGCGCAGCTTGACGAAGCCGGGCAAGCGGCGCCATTTGCGCCTATGCAGGCTCGCGCCGCCCTTCTCGACCGTCTTCGCCGCTCCGGGCTCGGGGCCTGGCTGGCGATGGCCTATGCGCTGTGCGTCATGGCCTTGGCGCTTGCACCAGCCCCGGCCATGGCCGCGTTCGGCGGTTCGGACGGCGTCGTGCTCTGCTCGGGCGCGCCGGTTCCTGACGATGGCCAGCCGGTTCCGATCGGCGATCTCACCCATTGCAAGGGCTGCCCGCTCAATCCGGTCCTCGCCGGTCCGCCGGTCGAGGCCGTGCCCGCGCCGGGGCGGTTTGCCGCGCGTCTGGCATCGCCTGCGCCCCTGGCCGAGGGCTTGCCGCATCGTTTCGCAGCCGGGCTCGCGCAATCGCGTGCGCCGCCTGCCGGCTGAAACCTCCGCCTGCCCATCCGCATCCAATTCCAGCCTGTCCGCTCTGTCATGAGCGGGGGCAATCGCTCACGAGGCTGCGCCAGCGGCCTCATCCGTTCGGGATATCCATCATGAAGCTTTCCTACTCGCTCGCCGCCGCGGCTCTCCTGCTCTCGGCCGGCTTCGCCACCGCCCATGAATTCAAGGCCGGGCCGCTCAAGATCGGCCATCCCTGGTCGCGCGCCACGCCGGCCGGCGCCAAGGTCGGCGGCGGCTATCTCTCGATCGAGAATACCGGCACGACGGCCGACCGGCTGGTTTCGGTCTCCGTTCCCTTCGCGGCCCGTTCTGAAATCCACGAGATGGCGGTGAAGGACGGCATCATGACGATGCGGCCGCTGGATCAGGGCATCGAACTGCCGGCTGGCAAGAAGGTCGAGTTCAAGCCCGGCGGCTACCACATCATGTTCATGGAGCTGAAGCAGCAGCTCAAGCAGGGCGAGATGATGAAGGGCACGCTGACCTTCGAGAAGGCCGGGGCCGTCGATGTCGAGTTCAAGGTCGACTCGATCGCCGCCAAGGGCAGCGAAGGCGAGCACAAGGGGCACTGAGTCCCAAGCGGCGACCTTCCCTTCTCCCCTTGCGGGAGAAGGTGGCCCGAAGGGCCGGATGAGGGGTCGCACAGGCCGGAAACGGCGGCGGTGAACGGCTAAAGCATTTTCGAGCGAAGTGGACGTCGGTTCGCGTGAAGAAAATGCGACAAAACAACGACCTGGAGCAATTCCGCGATTCGGAGAATTGCGGAACTGCTCTAGCGGCGAATGTCGCGAGACCCCTCACCCCAACCCTCTCCCGCAAGGGGAGAGGGGGTAAGTGGCGCCCTCACAGCTTCGCGCGCGGGTCGTGCTTCGCGATGCGGCCCAGCAGGTAGTCCACCTCGGCCTTCGCGGCGGCGCTGAGGACCGAGCCCGGCTTGCGCTGCGCGTCGTGGCTGAGGATGCCGCGCTTCATCATCGTGTACTTGCGCACGGCGAGGCCGACGCCCTGCTGCTGCTCGTAGCGCATCAGCGGCAGATGCGCATCGAAGATGTCATGGGCCTCGTCGCGCTTGCCGGCCTTCTGCAGGCGGACCACGTCGATCAGCAGTTCCGGGAAGGCATAACCGGTGTTCGCGCCGTCGGCGCCGCGCTCCATCTCGAAATCGAGGAAGAGCCCGCCATTGCCGGTCACGATCGAGATCGGGCGCAGCGAGCCTTCCTTCTGGAACTTGCGCAGCGTCGAGATCTTCTCAAGGCCCGGCCAGTCCTCGTGCTTCAGCATTACGCAGGACGGGTTGTCCATGACGATCTTGCGGATCACCGCAGGCGTCATCACCACCGAGAGCGTCAGCGGATAGTCCTGGATGACGAAGGGGATGTCGCTGCCGATCGCATCGACGGCCTGCGCGTAATAGCCGGTGATCTGGTCGTCGGTGCGCAATGACGGCGGCGGGGCGATCATCACGCCGCCGGCGCCGAGATCCATTACCTGCCGGGCGAGCGAGCGCATCGCGGCGAAGCCGGGCGCCGAGACGCCGACGATGATCGGCTTGCCGCCCATCCGGGCGACGCAGCGCTTGACCAGCTCGACCGATTCCTCGGGCTCCAGCTTGGGCGCCTCGCCCATGATGCCGAGCACGGTGACGCCGTCCGAGCCGATGTCGTGGTAAAACTGAAACAGCCGGTCGGCCGAGGCCCAGTCGATGCTGCCGTCAGGATTGAACGGGGTCGGCGCGATCGGGAAGACGCCGGAAGCGTCGGGGGTGAGGCGCATGATGCTGTCCTTGTCCTGCGATCTGGTCAGGCGATGCGGGTGCGGACGGTGCCGACGCCGGCGATCACGCCTTCGAGCACGTCGCCCTTGTTCACGGCGGCGACGCCTTCCGGCGTACCCGTGAAAATCAGGTCGCCCGGCTTCAGTTCGACGAGGCCGGAGAGATAGGCGATCGTCTCCTCGACATTCCAGATCTGCTTGGCGAGGTCGGAGGTCTGGCGCACGACGCCGTTGACGGTGAGCTCGATCTTGCCGGCGCTGGGATGGCCGGCATGGCTCGCCGGCACGATCTCGCCGATCGGCCCGGAGAGATCGAAGCCCTTGGCCATGTCCCAGGGGCGACCGGCCTTCTTGGCGGCGGCCTGCAGGTCGCGGCGGGTCATGTCGAGCCCGGCGGCGTAGCCATAGACATGGGCCAGCGCCGCGGCTTCGGGAATGTCCTTGCCGCCGGTGCCGATCGCGACGACGAGCTCCATCTCGTGATGGAGGTCGCTGGTCTTGGTCGGATAGGGCATGTCGGCGCCGTTGATCACCAGTGCGTCGGCCGGCTTGGTGAAGAAGAACGGATCCTCTCGGTCGGGATCATGGCCCATCTCGCGGGCATGTTCGGCGTAGTTGCGGCCGACGCAGAAGATGCGCCGCACCGGGAAGGAGCCGCCGCCTGCGACCGGGACGGCCGTCACGGCCGGCGGGTCGATCACATAGTTGCTCATCCTACTGCTCCCTCGATCGTTTACTGCGCCGTTCATGGGCGAGAGGCGCCCGGACCGCAAGCGGCTTGCGTCGGCGGCAGGCCTGCGCGGGAGGCATTGCGGCACGCTTTTCGCAGGCGCGGAACGGGTTGTGCGGCGCGTCGTTGCAAGCGGGGCGATTTGCTCCTTAGATTATCCCGCCGGGGGGACCGGCGAGCCTATGGAAGGAATGGAATGTGAGTACGGGAACCGTGAAATGGTTCAACGAGACCAAGGGTTACGGCTTCATCACCCCTGATGGCGGCGGCAATGACGTCTTCGTCCATATCAGCGCGGTGACGCGGGCCGGCCTGCGCGGCCTGAACGAAGGGCAGAAGATCAGCTACGATCTCGAGCCGGATCGCAAGACCGGCAAGAACTCGGCGGTGAACCTGCAGACGACCTGAGCGTTTTCATGCGTTCTACGGGAAGGCGAAGGCGGCGCCTGTCCCGAGCCTAGTGCGGATCGCGTTCGGTCCAGGTCGGACCGGCGCGGGTTCAAGGCATGCCCGTCGCCGCAGGCGGCGGTGAGGGAGGGTGCGCCCTCTCAGGACCGGCCCGGCGCCGGATGGAACAGCCGGCCTCTCTCCACGACGAGCACGACGGCGAGCGCCGCGATGCCACAGAGCGCGAAGCCCAGCGTCAGGGGCACCACCGTACCGTTGAAATGCTGGCCGATATAGAAGCCGAGCAGCGCGCCGATCACCGTGGTGACGAAGCCCTGCACCGAAGAGGCCGTGCCAGCGACATGGCCGAGCGGCTCCATCGCCATCGCTCCGAAATTCGGGCCGATCAGCCCGAAGCAGAACATCGCGGCGCCCTGCAGGATCGCGAAGGTCCAGAGCGATTCATGGCCGGCGAGCGCCACCAATGCATGGAGGCTGGTCAGCGCGATATAGCCGAGCAAGGCGCCATGCGAGACGCGGCGCATGCCGAGCCTGCCGACGATGCGCGAATTCAGCAGCGAGGACGCCGCCATGAACATCGCGATCAGCGCGAAGATGGTGGTGAACAGCTCCGGCGCGTGGAAGACGTCGACGAAGACCTGCTGCGCCGAATTGATGAAGCCGAACAGCCCGCCCAGCACGAAGGCCATGGCCAGCATGTAGCCGACGCCGATGCGGCTGGTCAGCGTTGTGCGGAAGGAGGCAAGCACGCTCGCCGGCTCGATCGGCTTGCGGTCCTCCGGATGCTGGGTCTCCGGCAGCTTGAGCATGACCCAGATCATGACGATGGCGCCGAAGCTGGTCAGGACGCCAAAAATCCAGCGCCAGGGCGAGACCCAGAGGATCGCCTGGCCGATCGAGGGCGCCAGGATCGGCACGGCCAGGAAGACGATCATGGCGAGCGACATGACGCGCGCCATCTCGCGGCCGGAATAGCAGTCGCGCACGATCGAGACGACGAGCACGCGCGTCGCGGCCGCGCCAATGCCCTGCACCACGCGCGCCGCCATCATCGCCTCGAACGAGCCGGCGAAGGCGGCGCCGATGCTGGCGACGACATAGATGGCAAGGCCCGTGAGCAACACCGGGCGCCGGCCGTATCGGTCGGAGATCGTGCCATAGAAGATCTGCGAGACGCCGAAGCCGAGCAGATAGGCGGTGATGATCCATTGCCGCTGGTTGGCCTCGGCGATGCCGAGCGCCTCGGCCATCTGCGGCAGGGCCGGCAGCATCGAATCGATGGCGAGCGCATTCGTCGCCATCAAAGCGGCGGTCAGGCCCACGAAGGGGTAGAAGCCCATGCCGTGGCGCGGCCGGGCAATGGCGGACATGTCGTTCATGGCGATCGCGAACTGGCTGGCGAGACCCGGCGGCTGCGGTCATCCGGCAGCGGCGGGCAAGATTCTGCCTGCAGGATTAGCCTTGCCGGTTGCACGCGGCAACCGGTCCAGCTGGCCATGGGCCATGCGCGGGGCGCGCTTCCCGGCATTTAGGAGGCGCGCCTAGCTCGGCTTCTGCATCGCGGCCATCAGAGCATCGTCGATTTCGGCGGCGCGGCGTGCCGCCGGCCGTGCGGAGATGCGGGCGCCATAGGCCTCGAAGGCCGGCCGCTTCTCGATCGTGCCGAACTGCATCCCCCACAGGACCTGCGAGCCGACATAGACATCCGCCGCGCTGAAACGGTCTCCGGTCAGGTAGTCGCTGCGGGTCACCGCGTATTCGAGCGTGTTCATCGCATCGGCATAGGTGCCGTAGCCGATGGAGCGCGCCCGGTCCGGCGGCACTTCCAGGCCGAAGGCCTTGTGGCTGACGGCGGCCTCGACCGGGCCGGCGGCGAAGAACATCCAGCGATAATACGGGCCGCGCAAACGGCTACCCGGCTCCGGTGCGAGCCCAGCCTGGGGGAACGCATCGGCCATATAGGCGCAGATCGCGGCGCATTCGGTGACGACGGTGTCGCCATGAACCAGCGCCGGCACCTTGCCCATCGGATTGATCGCCTTGTAGGCGGCGCCTTTCATCGGCTCGCCGAAGCCGACGATCTCGGCCCGGTAGGGTTGGCCGATCTCTTCCATCATCCAGCGCGCGATGCGCCCGCGCGACATCGGGTTTGTGTAGAGCACGAGTTCGTCTGCCATCGTCTTGCGCCTCCGTGATGGGTCGGGGAGGCCCTCATCCTGGGGCATCAGCGTGATCCTGTCAGGAGCCGCCGCCTGACGCAGCTGGCCCAAGCTGCTATCGTCACCGCGAAACAGGACGGCGATATGGACGAATCACGCGTGGCGCGCAGCGTATCCGTCAGCGACGGGCGGATGGCGATCGAGGGGTCGTCGACCCGTTATGTGCAGGATGCGGCGCGGCGCTTCCGGCTGTCGGCCTCGGGGCTGCGCTTCGTCGGCGGCTTCGAGAGGCGCGATGGCCGGCTGGAGGAAAGCCGACGCTTCCTCGCCGAGGCGGTGGTCGTCGATGGCGGCTTGCGGCGCGCGGGTTTCGAGGGCGAGGCCGGCCCGATCGGCCTGACCCTGCGCCCGCTGTCGCAGGCCGGCGAGCAGCCGCGCCTGCTGCTGATGCTCGGTTATCGTGATGGGGACGACGGGCCGCTGCCTTTCGCCGAGGCTTTCCTGGCGCCGGCCGTGTTCGAGGCGCTCAAGGCCGACCTGCTCTCCGGGCTGGCACTGGAGCTTTCGCTCAGCGCCACGACGAGCCTCTGGATCCGCGAGGAGGATCGCGGGCGCCCGAATGGCCAGCCGCTCGACTGGTATCTCGGCCTCGATGCCGATGGCCGCTCGCCCCAGCCCGCGCGCGGCTTCATCGAGACCATCGAATGGCGGCCTCGCCCGCTTCCGGTGGCGGTCGAGGCTGCGCCGGCGCCTGAGGCCATCCATGAGCCCGAGGAAGACTGGCCGGAAACCACCGCCGAACAGCTGGGCAAGCTCAACTGGAGCTTCCGTCTGCTCCTGCTGATGCTGGCCTTCATGCTCATCATCGTCGCGATGAAATAGGGTCGGGCTCCGATCTGACGCTCGCTCGCAATTGCCATGAACAGCACCCTTTGTCATTCCGGGGCGCGCCGCAGGCGCGAACCCGGAACCCACGACTGGGCGAGACGCCAGATATCCGTTTTCAAGACGGTGCGCCCGGTCGTGGGTTCCGGGTTCTTCGCTGCGCGAAGCCCCGGAATGACAAAGGGGCTGGCCAGGACCAGGCTGGTAACCGCCTAAGTCTCGTGGCGGCGGATGCGGCGGATCATCTCGTTCAGCGCCAGCAGGACCAGCGCCAGGATGAAGGGCAGGACGTAGTAGACCACGCGGAAGATCAGCAGCGCACCCAGCACCTGCTCATAGGGAAAGCGGTTGAGCGCGACCAGCATCGTCGCCTCGAACACGCCGAGCCCGCCGGGCGCATGGCTGGCGATACCGATCAGGCAGGCGAAGATATAGGCGGCGAGGAAGGTCGGGTATTCCAGGCCGTAGCCGCCGGGCAGCAGCACGAAGAGCACGGCGGCAGCGGCGCAGACCTCGCAGGCGCCGAGCGCCATCTGGCCAAGCGTCGTGCCGAGGCCGGGCAGATGCAGGTTCCAGCCGCGCACGCGGATCGTGCGCTCGTCGGTTGCGATCCAGGCGAGATAGCCGAGGATGCCGAGGCCCACGAGCCCGCCGACGATCTGGACGACGAGCGGGGAGGTCCGTGCCAGCATCGCGACCTGATCGGAGGCGTAGATCAGGCTGGCGCAGAGAATGGCGCCGAGCCCGAGCCAGAAGGTGATGCCGGCGATCACGGTCAGGCTCGCGACCTCGGACGCCCTGACGCCCTTCGGCGAATAGATCCAGTAACGTACCGTGCCGCCGGTCACAATCGGGAAGCCCAGCGTGAACGAGACCGAATAGCTGGTGAAGGAGCCGAGCGCCGTCGTTCGATAGGGGATCAAGAGGCCGAGCCGCCGTAATGCCAGCGCGTCGTAGCCGGTGAGCAGCAGGTAGCTCAGCGCGGTGAAGGCGACGGCGAGGCCGAGCTGGCGCAGGCTGGCCTTCTCGAAGGCGCCGGCGAGCTGTCCGGGCTCCATTCCGCTGATGATGTGCCAGAGCACGACCAGCGAGGCGCTGAAGATGACGATGCTGGCCAGCGGGCCGAGCCACCACCAGCGGCTGCGCTTGCGCAGGGGCAAACCTGGCTCATGCGGGCCGAACGACATGGGCTCTCAGGGTTGCGCACCGCTGCGGAAACGCGGCGGCGCGGTGGCGGGCAGAGCTCGGATGAACTCCGCCCGACAGATAACGCCTCGGCGGCAATGCACAAGCCGCTGCGGCGAATAGGCCGCATGAGGGAACCCGGGTTCGGGCGCGGCTGGAGTGGCTCAGGCCGTCTTGCGGAAGATGCGCAGCGTCTTGAAGCCCTCGACCTCCTCGACCGGCATCGCCTTCATCCAGTCCGGGATCAGCCGCTCCGCCACGTCATAGGCGTAGGAGCCTCGGTAGAACAGGATATAGCCGCCCTTGTCGGTCTGCTGCGTGAAGAGATCCATCACCTCGCGGTCGGTCAGCGCGCCATAGGCATCGTTGGCCTCGCCGCGGAACTCGCCGCTATGGAACAGCGTCACGACGTCGAAGCGTGGCAGCAGGCGGGCATTGCTGGTGTAGATGTCGCCGAAATAGGCGCTGTAGGTCTTGGTGACGTTCGGGTTGTCGGTCGCGAGCTTGATGAAGGACTCGTATTCCTGCGGCGAGGCGGTGATGCCCAGCACCGTGTTGTCGAGATGCGGCTCGGCGCAGCGCAGCCCGACATAGTGATGCCCGCCGGTGCCGAAATGATAGATGCGCTTGCCGCTGAGCTTCTCCTGCTCGAGCCATTCGACGAAATGCACGTCGCAGGGGCACTGCTCGATCTCGAGGCCCCAGAACGCATCCCAGATATTCATCTTCACGGTGTTTCTCCTCTCTGAAGTTTGTTTTCCGATGGCGAGGCCGCTCAGCGGGCTTCGCTGGTCGCGGCGATGCGGGGCTCCGTGAAGCCCTCGCGCTCGACGATTTCGGCCACGCCTCTGATCCGGCGCAGCATGATCCGGTGGCTGGCGCTTTCCGCCAGGCCCGGGCTCTGCCCGAAGGCGATGATGATGGCGCGCGGCAGGGCGGCGCGCAGCTCGGTCAGGATCTCCAGCGCCGCATCGCTTTCCAGCGCGCTCGTCGCTTCGTCGAGAAGGACGATCGCGGGGTCGGCCAGCTCGGTCCGGGCAAGCGCGAGCCGCTGCCGCTCGGCCCGGGTCAGGCTCCTGTTCCAGTCCTCCTCGCCGTCGAGCCGCGCGGTCAGGGTCGAGAGCCCGTAGCGGCGCAAGGTCGCGGCAATTTCCGGCGCGGGACGCGGCCGGTCGCCCTGCAGGAGATGCCGCAGGCCGATCCCCGGCAATTGCAGATGCTGCGGCACGGTCGCGACGCGGGCGCCGTGCGGCAGCACGATCCGGCCTTCGCCCTGCTGCCAGAGCCCCGCGATGGCCTGCATCAGCGCGTTCTTGGCGAAGCCGGCATCGCCGGCGACATGAAGCACCGCTCCGGCCGGCAGTACGAAGCCGATATCGGCCGCGAGCGCATGCCCGGCGCCGTCATGCAGCGTCACCGCTTCCAGCCGCAGACTGTCAAGCGGGCCATCCTCGATGACGAGACCCTGTGCCGGCGGCTCCTGCTCGACCTCTTCCAGCGCATCGGCCAGTTCGTTGACGCGCCTTGCGGCGGCCAGCCATTCGGCGATGCGCATGAAATTGTCGAACAGCCAGTTGCAGGCGTTCTGCACGGCGACGAAGGCGGCGGCGACCTGCACGACGCCGCCCAGCGTCATCTCGCCGGCGAGATATTTGGGAGCGGCCAGCAAGAGCGGCACGATCGGCACCAGCGCGCTGCTGCCATTGGTGATCCAGGTCAGGCGCGCCCGCTGCTTGATCACGGAGAGCCAGCGCAGCACCAGCACGCCATGGCTCTGCGCCACGGCCTGGCGCTCTCCGGTCTCGGTGCGGGCGAGCGCGATCGCCTCGCCATGGTCGCGGATGCGCATCAGCGCGAAGCGCAGGCCCGCCTCGCTCTCCGTGCGCTGGGCGATGAGGCCGGCGAGGTGCCGTCCCACGGCCGTCACCAGCAGGGTGACGATGACGGCATAGAGGATCGCAGCGAGTACGAGATAGGCGGGAATGGTGATCTCGCTCTCGCCCCAGCTCAGGCTCAGGCTGCCGCCGATCTCCCAGAGGATCTCGATGAACATCACGATGGTGATGACGGAGGAGAGCAGGCCCATCGCGAAATCGACGATCGGCTCGGTCGCCCAGCGGACATCGTCCGCGATCCGGTATTCGGGGTTGGCCGGCTCCTTGCCGGAGAGGCTCAGCCGGAAGAAGCGCCGGTCGCCGACCCAGCCATCGACCAGCTTGGCTGTCAGCCAGCGCCGCCAATGCACCTGGAAGGTCTCGCGCGATTTCAGGATGAGGACGCCGAGCCCGGCGACCACCAGCACGATCACCGGAAACACCGCCATGGCGACGAGGGCGCTGTGGCCGTCCTTGCGCTCCAGCGCGTCGAAGAACCAGCCGTTCCAGCGGTTGACGGTGACATTGGCGAAGACGGTGAGGATGACGCCGGCTGCTAGCAGCAGCGTCCAGAGCCAGGCGCAGCGCGCCGTCTCGCCGCGCCAGAAATCACGGGTCAAACGCGCGAATCGCAGCGCGACCTGGCGATCTCCAGGCACGGCCGATCTCGCGCCTGTCGTCTCGTCGGGCGTCAGCACGGTTGCGAATGGTCCCCCAGGGCCGGTTTTCCGGTCTCCTCTGGTGCAAAACTGGTCGGGCGAAAATGAACTCCACATGAACGGATCGGCCGGGCGGCTCGTCCGGAACAGCGGGGAAGCACCCCGCGTTCCCCAATCGGATCCGTGCAGGGAGGTGCGCCATGCCGCGTGGAGACAAATCCGCCTATACCGACAAGCAGAAGCGCAAGGCCGGGCATATCGAGGAGAGCTACGAGGAGCGCGGTGTTCCGCATGAGGAGGCGCAAGCGCGCGCCTGGGCAACCGTCAACAAGGACAGCGGTGGCGGCAACAAATCCGGCTCTGGCCGGGGCAAGCCGGACACGAACGCCTCGGCAAGGCGCGGCGGCAAACTCGGCGGCGAGGCCTCGGCCGCGCGCCCGAAGGCCGAGCGCTCGGCCTCAGCTAAGAAGGCGGCTGAGACGCGCAAGACGAACGCATCCTGAGCCGGACAATCCGCCCGGCTCAGGCAGTATGATAGGCGTCAGCCGCCGATGTTGAAGGCGGCGAGCGCTGCCATGTTGACGATGTCGGAATCCTTCGCGCCGAGCGGCACGATCTGGATCGGCTTGTCGAGGCCGACGATCAGCGGGCCGATCACGGTCGCGCCGCCGAGTTCCTGCAGCAGCTTGGTCGAGATCGAGGCCGAGTGGAAGGCCGGCATCACCAGCACGTTCGCCGGCCCCGAGAGACGGCAGAACGGGTACTGGCTCATCACCTCGCGATTGAGCGCGACGTCCGCGGCCATCTCGCCGTCATACTCGAAATCGACGCGCTGGCCGTCGAGCAGCGCCACCGCCTCGCGCACCTTCTCCGAGCGCTCGCCGGCCGGATGGCCGAAGCTCGAGAAGGCGAGCATCGCGACGCGCGGCTCGTAGCCGAGCCTGCGGCCGACGCCGGCCGCCTCGATCGCGATTTCCGAAAGCTGTCGTGCCGTCGGCATCTCGGTGATCGCGGTATCCGCCACCAGGACCGTGCGGTCCCGCGAGATCACGATCGAGACGCCGATCACGCGATGGCCCGGCTTCTCGTCGATGACGCGGCGGACTTCCTCCAGCGCGATCGAGTAGTTGCGGGTCACGCCGGTCACCATCGCATCGGCATCGCCCAGCGCCACCATCGCCGCGGCGAAATGGTTGCGGTCCTGGTTGATCAGGCGCTGGCAGTCGCGGAACAGATAGCCCTGCCGCTGCAGCCGCTCGTAGAGATATTGCGCATAGGCGCTGTTGCGGTGGGAGAGCCGGGCATTCTGGACCGAGATGCCCTTGGCTTCGAGATCGACGCCGAGGAAGGTCGCGGCTTCGGTGATGCGGTCCTCGCGGCCGACCAGGATGGCCTGGCCGAGCCCCTGCGCCACGAAGGAGGCGGCGGCGCGGATGACCTGCTCCTCCTCGCCCTCGGCGAAGACGACGCGCTTGGGATAGCGCCGGACGCGCTCGAAGATGCGGTTCAGCGTGCCGGCGATCGGGTCGCGCCGTGCCGAGAGCTGCGCCTTGTAGGCGGCGGTATCGACGATCGGCTTGCCGGCGACGCCGGTATCCATCGCGGCCTTGGCGACCGCCATCGGCACGACATGGATCAGGCGCGGATCGAACGGTACCGGGATGATGTAGTCCTTGCCGTAGCGCGGGCGAGAGCCCTGATAGGCGGCGGCGACCTCGTCAGGCACGTCCTCGCGCGCCAGCATCGCCAGCGACTCCGCCGCTGCGATCTTCATCTCCATGTTGATCGTGGTGGCGCGCACGTCGAGCGCGCCGCGGAAGATGAAGGGGAAGCCCAGCACGTTGTTGACCTGGTTCGGATAGTCCGAACGGCCGGTCGCCATGATCGCGTCGTCGCGGATGGCATGGACCTCTTCCGGCGTGATCTCCGGATCGGGATTGGCCATGGCGAAGATGATCGGGTTCGGCGCCATCGAGGCGACCATCTCCGGCGTCACCGCGCCCTTCTGCGACAGGCCGAAGAAGGCATCGGCCCCGTCGAGCGCCTGGGCCAGCGTGCGCCGGTCGGTGACCGCGGCATGGGCCGATTTCCACTGGTTCATGCCCTCGGTGCGGCCCTGGTAGATCACGCCCTTGGTGTCGCAGAGGATGACGTTGTCGGGCTTGAAGCCCATCGCCTTGAGCAGTTCGATGCAGGCGATGGCCGCCGCACCCGCGCCGTTGATGACGAGCCTGGTCGCCTTGATATCGCGTCCGGTGATGTCGAGCGCGTTGATCAGGCCGGCGGCGGCGATGATCGCGGTGCCGTGCTGGTCGTCATGGAAGACCGGGATGTCCATCAATTCGCGCAGGCGCTGCTCGATGATGAAGCATTCCGGCGCCTTGATGTCTTCGAGATTGATGCCGCCGAAGGACGGGCCGAGATAGCGCACGGCCTCGATGAATTTGTCCGGGTCCTCGGTGTCCACTTCCAGGTCGATCGAGTCGACATCGGCGAAGCGCTTGAACAGGACCGACTTGCCCTCCATCACCGGCTTCGAGGCGAGCGCGCCGAGATTGCCGAGGCCGAGGATGGCGGTGCCGTTGGTGATCACCGCGACGAGGTTCGAGCGCGTCGTGTAGTCATAGGCGCGCGACGGGTCTTCCGCGATCGCCAGGACGGGCACGGCGACGCCGGGCGAATAGGCCAGCGAGAGATCGCGCTGCGTCGCCATCGGCTTGGTCGGCACCACCTCCAGCTTGCCGGGCCGTCCCTGCGAGTGGAACAGCAGGGCCTCCTGGTCGGTGAAGGTCGGGCGGGCGCGCTTGGTCGTCGGACGGTCGTTCATCGAAGCGTCTTTTCTTGTGCGTTTCCTCGAGGGGAACCGAGCATAAGTCGGTGGCGCCTGAGATCACAAGCGGCGAGTGCTTCACAGAACTCTCGTTGGCGCGGAGAGGTGTCGCGGGCGCTCAGGCCCGCGAGGCGGTCCGCACGCTGCGCACGAAATCCGCGACATAGCGGTCGAGCGCCTCGGCCTGCTCGTCGACCTTGCGGGCGGCGTCCGCGACCTGGATCGCGGCATCGCCGGTGACCCGCGCTTCGGCGCCGACGGCCCCGACATTGACGGTGACGGCATCGGCGCTCAGTGCGACGGCCTGCGCGTCGGCGGCGATGGTCGAGGCGATGCCGGCCTGGCGGCTGACGACGTCGGCGATCGCGCCCGAGGTCTGCTCGATCGTCGTCATCGTGCCTTCGATATGGGCGACGGCCTCGAAGGCGGTCGCGGCGGCGCCACGGATGTCGGCCAGCGTCTCGGCGATATCGCGGGTCGCCTTCTGGGTCTGTTCGGCGAGAGTCTTGACCTCGCCGGCGACCACGGCGAAGCCGCGGCCGGCCGTTCCGGCGCGCGCGGCCTCGATCGTCGCGTTGAGGGCGAGCAGGTTGGTGCGCGCCGCGATCTCCTCGATGAAGTCGAGCACGGCACGGACCTTGTCGGCGGCCTCGGTCAGCCCGGCGACGTCGCTGCGCGTGCTGCGGACGTAAGATGCGGCGGCGCGGACGGTGTCGTCGGCATGGCTGGTCTGGCGGGTCAGCTCGCGGATCGAGGCCTCGATCTCCTCGGCCGCGACGGCGACGCTGCCGACGCGGCGCGAGGCGCTGTCGGCCTCCTGCGTCACGCTTTCGGCGCGCAGGGTGGTCTTGTTGGCGTTCTCGACCATCTGGCCCGCGGCATCGTGCATGCCGCGCAGCGAGGCGCTGACATCGCCGAGCGCCTTGCCGACAGTCCGCTCGAGATCACCAGCGAGTGCGTCGAGCGTCGTCTTGCGCAGCGTCTCGACTTCGTTCCGGCGCGTCTCCAGCGTCTTCTCGGCGGTGATGTCGAGCAGGATTCCGTCCCAGACCAGCGTTCCGTCGCGCAGGCGCCGCTTGGTCGATTCGCTGCGCAGCCAGACGATGTCGCCATCCGCGCCATGGTAGCGTCCCTCGAAGCGCCAGAGCGTTTCGGTTTCCTGCTGGTCGCGCCGCATCTGCTCGAAGCGGGCGCGATCCTCTGGCAGGAGCTTGTCGAGCCAGACCCCGGGATCCCGTTCGACCTCTTGCTTGGTGATCCCCAGCAGCTTGTCGATGGCGAAGGAGGCGAACTGGTAGGTCATCGTGCCGTCCGGCCGCACGATGCGCTGGTAGAGCGTGCCCGGCGCCCGGTCGATCAAGGTACGCAGCCGATAGGCCGTCTCCCGCCTTTCGCTGTCGTTGATCACGATGATGCCGGTCAGGAAGATGCCGATCGTTCCGACCAGGATCATGACCGGGACCGCCTCGCGCAGGAAGCGCTCGCCGGCCGCGCCGGGGATGAAGCCCACCGAAGCAATCAGGACGATGGCGTCGATGGCGCTGAGCGCCGCGAGATCGCCGAGGCCGAGCGGACGCCGGCGCCGCGCCAGCCACAGCGCATAGGCGATGCCGATGACGGCACGCGCGACGATGCCGGTGACGCCGGTGACCATGCCGACGCCGCCGCTGAGATAGCGCATCGCGACCAGCGGCGCGGCTGTCAGGACGGAGGCGATCGGGCCACCGACCGGGCCGGCTAGGATCGCGAAACTGTTGCGGGAATCGACGACGAGCCCGGGCTGGAGCACGAACGGGTTGCCCATGCTGACGAGCGCGCCGGCGGCGAACAGGATGCCGACGATCACTTGGCGCAACCAGGCCCGGTCGCCCAGCCGGGGTGTGGCGACGGTCAGCAGCAATCCCGCAAGCAGCAGGAAGAACAGGCTTTCGGCGAGGTTGATCAGCAGCAATGTGGAGATCCTGGCCCGATTCGGCTGCCGAACAGTGCTTTGAATTGTTGAAAGCCGTCCTAACGGATGGCCTTGGCCGGACATTTTGCTAGCGTGCCGGCGCAATGCGCCAGAGCTCTCCCCCCGAATCCGCCCGCCCCGCGTCCCCGGCTGCCGCCGCGGCCGAGCGCGTCACGCCGATGATGGCGCAGTACGTCGAGATCAAGGCCGCCAATCCGGATTGCCTGCTGTTCTACCGGATGGGCGATTTCTACGAATTGTTCTTCCGGGACGCCGAGATCGCCTCGCGCACGCTCGGCATCGTCCTGACCAAGCGCGGCAAGCACCAGGGCGACGACATCCCGATGTGTGGCGTGCCGGTCGAGCGTGCCGACGACTATCTCCAGCGCCTGATCGCCGCCGGCCACCGCGTCGCCGTCTGCGAGCAGACCGAGGACCCGGCCGAGGCCAAGAAGCGCGGCAACAAATCGGTGGTGAAGCGCGACGTCGTGCGCCTCGTCACGCCCGGCACGATCACCGAGGAGCGGCTGCTCGAACCCGGCCGCGCGAGCCTCCTCGTCGCCGTCGCGCGCCGCAAGACCGGCGAGGCAGCCTCGCTCTACGGCCTCGCGGCGATCGATATCTCGACCGGCCGCTTCACCGTGATGGAGACGCCGCAGGAGCGGCTCGCCATCGAGTTCTCGCGCCTGGAGCCGCGCGAGATCGTCTGCCCCGATGCCATTCACGACGATCCCGAGCTCAGGGAGTTCTGGCGCGAGATCACGATTCCCGTGACACCGCTCGCCCGTGATGGCCTCGACGCGGCCTCCGCCGAGCGCCGCCTCAAGGAGTTCTTCGGCGTTGCGACGCTCGATGCCTTCGGCGCCTTCACGCGCGCCGAGATCGCTGCGGCCGGTGCGGCATTGGCTTATGTCGAGCGCACCCAGCTCGGCGCCCGCCCGCCGCTTTCGGCCCCGGTGCGCGATGCCGGCTCGGCGACGATGCTGATCGACGCGGCGACCCGCGCCAATCTCGAACTGACGCGCACGCTCGGAGGCGAGCGCCAGGGCAGCCTGCTCGCCACCATCGATCGCACGGTGACGCCGGGCGGGGCGCGCCTGCTGGCCGAGCGCCTCGCCGGGCCGTTGACCGATCCCGCCGCCATCGCCGCGCGTCACGATGCGGTGGAGCTTCTGGTCACTGACGCCGGCCTGCGCGAGGATCTGCGCTCCGCTCTGGAGAAGGTCCCGGACGTTGCCCGCGCGCTGGCGCGGCTCTCGCTCGACCGTGGTGGCCCGCGCGATCTCGCCGCGCTCGGCGCCGGGTTGGATGCTGCCCGCGCGATTGCCGCCCTGCTCGTCCGGCGCGGTGAACTGCCTGTCGAGCTGGCGCGTGCCATGCGGGCGCTGGGCGAGAGCGATCCCGATCTGCCGCTTCGCCTCAACGCGACGCTGGCCGACGAATTGCCGTTGAATCGCCGCGACGGCCGCTTCGTGCGCGAAGGCTTCGATCCGGCGCTCGACGAATTGCGCCTGCTCCAGATCGACTCGCGCAAGGTCATTGCCCAGTTGCAGGCGCGCTACGCGGCCGAGACCAACTGCCGGACGCTGCGTATCAAGCACAACGCCATGCTCGGCTATTTCGTCGAGGTGCCCCAGGCGACCGGCGAGGAATTCCTGCGCGATCCCTGGCGCGCGACCTTCGTGCATCGCCAGACCATGTCCGACGCGATGCGCTTCTCCTCGGTCGAACTCGGCGAGCTCGAGGCCAAGATCGCTTCCGCCGCCGACCGGGCGCTGAAGCTCGAACTCGCGATCTTCGCCGCGCTCAGCGAGGCGGTGCTGGCCCAGGCCGAGCCGATCAAGGCTGCCGCGCTGGCATTGGCGGAACTCGATGTCGCCGCGGCCCTGGCCGATCTCGCGACCCGCGAGGGCTGGAGCCGCCCGCAGGTCGATGATGGCGCAGCCTTCACCATCGAGCGCGGCCGCCATCCCGTGGTCGAGGCGGCGCTGAAGCGCGACGGCAAACCCTTCGTCGCCAACGATACCGAATTGTCGCCACCGGGCACTGATGCCAAGGGCGGACGCATCTGCCTGATCACCGGTCCGAACATGGCCGGTAAATCGACCTTCCTGCGCCAGAACGCCCTGATCGCGGTGCTCGCCCAGATGGGCTCCTTCGTGCCGGCGACGGCGGCGCATATCGGCATCGTCGACCGACTGTTCTCGCGTGTCGGCGCCGCCGACGACCTGGCGCGCGGCCGCTCGACCTTCATGGTCGAGATGGTCGAGACCGCCGCGATCCTGAACCAGGCCGGGCCGCGCGCGCTCGTCATCCTCGACGAGATCGGGCGCGGCACCGCGACCTTCGACGGTCTGTCCATCGCTTGGGCGGCGATCGAGCATCTCCACGAGATCAACCGCTGCCGCAGCCTGTTCGCGACGCATTATCACGAGCTCACCGCGCTCGGAGACCGGCTCGATCGCGTCGCCAACGCGACCGTCCGCGTCACCGAATGGAAGGGCGAGGTCGTCTTCCTGCACGAGGTCGTGCCGGGCGCGGCCGACCGCTCCTACGGCATCCAGGTCGCCAAGCTCGCCGGCCTGCCGCCGGCCGTGGTCGAGCGGGCCCGCGCCATCCTCGGCGAACTCGAGAAGACCGAGCGCGAGAAGCCGGTCGCCTCGCTGGTCGACGATCTCCCGCTTTTCGCCGTGCCGCAGCGCCGGGCCGCGCCGGTCGTCGTCGAGGGTGAGCCCGACGGATTGCGCGAGGCGCTCGCCGGGATCGACCCGGACGAGATGACCCCGCGCGAGGCGCTGGAAGCGCTCTACCGGCTGAAGGGTTTGGGCTGAGCGGTTCTGGAGGACGTCTCCACGCTGTCATCCCGGACAAGCCGCGTCAGCGGCGCCGATCCGGGATCCATGCCGGAGCGCGGCCCATAGAGGTTCAGGCATGGATCCCGGGTCTGCGCTTCGTTCCGCCCGGGATGACGGCGCGCTTTAATGGATCGGGGCGTCAGCCCAGCCGCTTGATGGCGGTGATCTCGCCAAAACTCTTGGCGCGGATGCGGTCACGCGCCTCGCGCAGGGATTCGCGATAGACGCTCATGACGTGCCCGCTAGCATGGAGCAGCGTGTCAGGGGCTGTCAGGATGCCGACATGGCCCTTCCAGAAGACGAGGTCGCCGCGCTGGAGCCCTGACAGGTCCTCGCGCAGTTCGACGGGCCGGCCGAGCGTCGCTTCCATCATGTCGGAATCGCGCGGCGCGGCGATGCCGGCCGCCGCCAGGCAAAGCTGGGTCAGGCCCGAGCAGTCGAGCCCGAGGCTGGTCTTGCCGCCCCAGAGATAGGGCACGCCGACGAAGCGCTCGGCGACAGCGACGAAATCCGTCTCATGCTCGTCGAGCGGCGCGAGATGGGCGGCGAAGACATGGCCGCCATCGGCCAGAACCGCGAAATCGCCCTTGTTCTCGACCACGGCGACACGGGCGCCAAGCGAGAGCGTGGTGAGCGGCGGCAGTTTGATCGAAGGGCCGGGATAGACGAAGGTTCGCAAATCCGCGACGCGATGCGTCGGCGCGGGCTGGTCCGGCCGCAGAGCATCGTCGGGGATGTAGCCGACATAGCCGTCGCCCGCGAGCTGCGCCCAGGCCCAGCCTTCCTCGCGCTCATAGACCTGCACCAGCTCGCCGGCGAGCGCCTCGGTGTCGAGCGCGGCATCCGGGCGCGGTTCACGCCGCACCGGAGCGGAGGCCGCGACGATGCGCATCGCCTGCGGGTCGGCGAAGCGCGAGGCCTCGACTTGCCCCGTCAGCGCGCGGGCGGCGAGATCGGGGCGGAAGGCGTGGATGCGGCGGTCGAGAATCGCGATCATGGCGGCAATCTAGCGTGGCGGGAGGCGGTCGGGGAGAGGCGTCAGCTTCCGCCGATCTCCTTGGCATGCTCGGTCACGAGATCGGCCAGCCGCTCGACGGCGAGCGCCCCGGCGACGGTGCGCTGGATCACGACATTGCGGCGGTCCGCGTCGTCGCGCTTGCGCGTCAGCAGGCCGAGCTTGCCGAGCGTGTCGAGCGCGCGCGTGATCACCGGCTTGGTCACGCCGAGCTGCTTGGCGAGGCCGCGTACGGTATGCGGCGGCAATTCGAGATAGACCGTCAGCAGGATCGCGGTCTGGCGCGCCGAGAGATCGGCATCGTGGTCCCGCACCAGATCGAGATGGACCTGCCGCCACAGCTTGAGCGCCTGCGAAGGTCTGATCTCCAGGGGCATAAAGACACGGGTCCAGATCGTTACGGACCCGTATCATTAGCGCGGTGGCGCTGTCGCGCAATCGCCTTCGCCGATCAGCCTTAACTGCGCGGATAAAGCTGCTTCACCAGCGCGTGGATCAGCCTTGCACCCTGGCATTCGCCGCCTTCCGGCCGTCCCGGCCTGGCCGCCGGATTCCAGGCATAGATGTCGAAATGGACATAGGATTGCGCCTTCTCGACGAAGCGGTTGAGGAACAGCGCCGCCGTGACCGAGCCCGCCATACCGCCGCTGGAGATGTGATTGACGTCGGCGATCTTGGACTCGAGCAGGCCGTCATAGGGCGGCCAGAGCGGCAGCCGCCAGACTGGGTCGTTCATGGCCATGCCGAGCCGGGCGATCTCGGCGGCGAGGCTTTCGTCATGCGTGTAGAAGGGCGGCAGTTCAGGCCCGAGCGCGGTCCGCGCGGCGCCGGTCAGCGTCGCGAAATCCACCAGCAGCGCCGGCGCCTCTTCGTCGGCGAGAGCCAGCGCATCGGCCAGGATCAGCCGACCCTCGGCATCGGTATTGCCGATCTCGACCGAAAGGCCCTTGCGGCTGGCCAGCACGTCGCCGGGCCGGAAGGCATTGCCCGACACGGCGTTCTCGACGGCCGGAACGAGCAGGCGCAAGCGTACCGGCAGCTTCGCCAGCATGATCATCCGCGCCGCCGCGATCGCTGCCGCCGCGCCGCCCATGTCCTTCTTCATCAGCAGCATCGAGGCATCGGGCTTGAGATTGAGCCCGCCGGTGTCGAAGGCGACGCCCTTGCCGACGAGTGTGACCTTGGGATGGGCGGGATCGCCCCAAGTGAGGTCGACGAGCCGCGGCGCCCGCGTCGAGGCACGGCCGACCGCGTGGATCATCGGGAAATTGCGGGCGATCAAGTCGTCGCCGATGATGCTGGTGACCGTCGCACCGCATTCGGTGGCGAGTCCGCGGATCGCCGCTTCGATCTCGCCCGGTCCAAGCTCATTGGCCGGCGTATTGACGAGGTCGCGCGCCAGCATCGCGGATTCGGCGATCTGGCTGATCTCCTCGCCATCGATGCCATCGGGGATGACCAGCCGGGCGCGTGCCGGGTTCGGCTTGCGGTAGCGATCGAAACGGTAGCCCTGCAGCAGCCAGCTCAGCGTGGCCAGCGCGGGATCGCCGATCTCTCCCGACAAGATGTAATCGCCGGCGGGCAACAGCGCGGCGAGCCGCCCGGCCGCGAACGGATCGGGCCGGCGCGCGGTAGCATCGATGCCGAGCAGGACAGCCGCCAGCGCCCCTTGTGCGTCGGGCAGCAGGCAATGCTGGCCGGCGCGGGCTGCGAACCCCTGCGCAAGGGCGAAGCTGCGCTGGGCCGGAGAGAGCTTGTCCTGAAGCGCGGGCCAGGTGCTGGCCGAGACGACGTGAACGGGAATGGCGGCGGCGGGAGCGGAGATCAGAAGACTATGCACGGAGCGCTGTTTCGGTTTCGGGCAGGGGCGTCGGGGAGGCAATTAAGAATGCATTAGGGTTAACGCTTTATCACCGGATCGACCAGTGAACCCATCCAGACGACCCGTTTTCGGGAGGCGATCCGGCCCATGTCTTCTGCCCGGCCCCATTCTTCAGCCCGCGAGCCCGCGCGGGGCTCCCGTACAGGTCTCGGCCTCGCCGTCTGTCTTGCGGCGCTCGTTCTTGCCGGCTGCCAGGGCCGTGGCGGTCTGGGTGACATCACCGGCTCGATCGGCCGCAGCCAGGCTAGCCAGCCGCGCACCGCGTCGGACTGGCAGGCTGATCGCGAGACCTGGGCCAAGCGCTACGATGCCAATCCCAAGGACCGCGACGCCGCCTTCTACTATGCGCGGGCGCTGCGGAGCCTCGATCAGAACGCACAGGCCCTGGCCGTGCTGCAGAGCGCCATCCTCATCCATCAGGACGATCGCGAGCTGCTCGGCGCCTATGGCCGCACGCTCGCGGACAACGGACGTTTCCGGGAGGCGGACGACGTGCTGTCGCGGGCGCATTCGCCCGAGCGTCCGGATTGGCGAATCCTGTCGGCGCAGGGCACGGTCGCCGACCAGCTCGGCGAGCACGCGCGCGCCCAGCAGATCTACCAGTCGGCGCTGAAGCTTGCTCCCAACGAGCCGACGATCATGTCGAACTACGGGCTGTCGCTCGCCCTGTCGCGCAACCTGCCGGAGGCCGAGCGCATTCTGTCCGAGGCCGTGGCCTCCGAGCGGGCGGATGCTCGCGTCCGCCAGAATCTCGTGCTGGTCCTCGGCCTGCAGGGACGCTTCGGCGAGGCCGAGACCCTCGCCCGCCGCGACCAGAGTCCGGCCGAGGCCGCGGCGGCGATCGCCTATCTCAAGCGCAGCGTCAGCCAGCAGAACAGCTGGGAGTTGCTCAAGGGCGGCAAAGGTCGGGCTCAGGCGCCGGCGCGGCAGCCGGCGGTCCAGGGAGCGGGTGCCATGCCTGCCGCCGCCCCGCCGGCCTGAAGACGGCATCTCCGACGAACCTGGCGCGTCTCGGAAGACTCGTGCAGAACCGAAGAAGGCCGGAGCCCTGGGGCTCCGGCCTTCTTCGTCAGCGGGCCTAATGCCGAAGCGTGCAACGGTGCTGCCATCTTTGCGCGGGGTCGAAACCCGGCGATCGCGCAGCCTTCACTTCCAGTGGAAGACCTGCACCAGGGCGGGCGTCATGATGATGACGAACAGCACCGGCAGGAAGAACAGGATCATCGGCACCGTGAGTTTCGGCGGCAGCGCAGCCGCCTTCTTCTCGGCCGCCGACATGCGCTGGTCGCGGCTTTCCTGGGCCAGGACGCGCAAGGCGGTGCCGAGCGGCGTGCCGTAGCGCTCGGCCTGGATCAGGGCCGTCGAGACCGATTTCACGCTCTCGAGGCCGGTGCGGATCGCGAGGTTCTCGTAGGCGATGCGCCGGTCGCTCAGATAGGACAGCTCGGCCGTGCACAGCGCGAATTCCTCCGCCAGCGGCACCGACTGGTTGCCGATCTCGCCCGCGACCTTCCGGAAGGCGTGCTCGATCGACATGCCGGATTCCACGCAGATCAGCAGCAGGTCGAGCGCGTCCGGAAAGGCCTGGCGCATCGACATCTGCCGTTTGCTGGCCTGGTTCGACAGGAAGATTTCCGGAGCCTTGATGCCGAGATAGGCGCCGGCGATCGCCATGGCGATCTTGATCGTGAAGGGCTGGCCGAAACCATTGATGGCGAAGACGTAGAACAGCGTGAACAGGAACAGCCCGACAGGAGCGGCGAGGCGGAAGAACAGGAAGGTGACTTCCGCCTGGGGGCCGCGATAGCCGGCCATGGCGAGCTGCTTCTTGGCGTTTTCCGTGCCGAGCCAGTCGCCCAGTTTGAAGCGCTCCACGATGCGCCGCATATAGGCTTTCGGCTCCTGCCGCAGCGAAACCTTCTCGTTCTGCCGGTTGAGTCTCTCGCGTTCGCGGGCGCGGATTTTTTCGCGCTCCGTCGCGACATTCTTCATGCGCTTCTGGAGATTGTTGCCCTCGGTCAGCGGAATCGCGATCGTCAGCACGGTCGCTGCCGCCGCGATGGCGGCCAGCAGCGCCAGCATGAACTGCGGATTGGTGACGCTGTTGGCGATCTGGGCAATCATTGTCCGTCTCAGATGTCGAAATTGATCATCTTTTTCATGATGAAGATGCCGATGAGCATCCACAGGCCGCTCGCGACCAGCGCAACCTTGCCGGCCTGGGTGATCCAGAGAAGCTCGATGTATTTCGGGGTGGTGAGCCAGACGAGGATGGCCACCACCGGGGGCAGCGACCCGATGATGGCCGCCGAGGCCTTGGCTTCCATCGATACCGCCGCGATCTTGTCGCGCATCTTGCGGCGCTCGCGCAGCACGCGTGACAGGTTCCCGAGCGTCTCGGAGAGGTTGCCGCCGGTCTTCTGCTGGATGGCGATGACGATCCCGAAGAAATTGGCCTCGGCGCAGGGCATGCGCTCGTTCAGTTTGACGACGGCTTCCGACAGCGGCAGGCCCAGCGCCTGCGACTCGATGATCATCCTGAATTCGCTCTTCACCGGCTCCGTGGCTTCGTTCGCGATGATGCGCAGGCAGTCGTTCACGGGCAGGCCCGCCTTGATGCCGCGCACGATGACGTCGAGCGCGTTGGGGAACTCGACCCCGAAATTCTTCAGGCGCGTGCTCTTGCAACGTTTCAGGAACCAGGCAGGCATGCCGAAGCCGCCGATGAAGAGGCCGACGAGACCGAGGATCCAGTTTCCGCTCGCGAGCCACAGCAGGAGCCCGACCGCGGCCGCGATTCCCGCGCTGATCCCGTAATATTTCTTGGGGGTCCAGGTTAAGCCGGCCTGGCCGATGCGCTGCTCGAGCGAGATCTTGTTGCGCGCGTTCTCGCGGTTCTCGATATCCTTCAGGCTCTGCGCGATCTGGCCGCGTTTGTTGCGGGCCTGCGCCTCCCGGTCGATGCCGCGCACCGCGCTCGGCCCGGCGAACTCCTTGCGCCGCTTCTCGGCGCGCTTCTCGCCGCTGAGCGTCGGATAGAGCAGGGCGTAGACCACGCCGCCGACGGCGATCATGGCCAACAGCGCGACGGCGAGCATGCTCGTGTTCATGCCCGGCCTCCGCGCGAGAGCTTCCGTTCAGAGGGCATGGCTGGTGCCCGCTTCTTCGAGCTGGTCGAGAGCGGCGGCGAGGCGCTGGTCCTCGTTGAAATAGCGCGCGCGCTCCCAGAAGCGCGGCCGCCCGACGCCGGTGGCGCGGTGCCGGCCGATGAGCTTGCCGGCGGCATCCTCGCCGACGATGTCGTAGAGCATCAGGTCCTGCGTCGTGATCACTTCGCCTTCCATGCCCATCACTTCGGTGATGTGGGTGATCCGGCGCGATCCGTCGCGCAGGCGCTGGGCCTGGATGATGACGTCGACCGACGAGCAGATCATCTCGCGCAGCGTCTTCGAGGGCAGGGAGAAGCCGCCCATGGTGATCATCGATTCGATACGGCTCAGGCACTCGCGGGGCGAGTTGGCGTGCAGCGTGCCCATCGAGCCGTCATGGCCCGTGTTCATCGCCTGGAGCAGGTCGAAAGCCTCGGGTCCGCGCACCTCGCCGACGATGATACGTTCCGGACGCATGCGCAGGCAGTTCTTGACGAGGTCGCGCATCGTCACCGCGCCCGTGCCTTCGAGGTTGGGCGGGCGTGTTTCGAGACGCACCACATGCGGCTGCTGGAGCTGCAGCTCGGCCGCGTCTTCGCAGGTGATGACGCGCTCGTCTTCGTCGATATAGTTGGTCAGGCAGTTGAGCAGCGTCGTCTTGCCGGAACCCGTGCCGCCCGAAATGACGATGTTGCAGCGGACCCGTCCGATGATCTTCAGGATCTCGGCGCCCGGCGGCGAGATCGCGCCGAACTTGACGAGCTGGTCGAGCGTCAGCTTGTCCTTCTTGAACTTGCGGATGGTGAGCGCCGGGCCGTCGATGGCCAGCGGCGGCGCGATGACGTTGACGCGCGACCCGTCGGCGAGGCGCGCGTCGCAGATCGGCGAGCTTTCGTCGACGCGCCGGCCGACCTGGCTGACGATGCGCTGGCAGATGTTCATCAACTGCGCGTTGTCGCGGAAGCGGATATTGGTGAGCTGGATCTTGCCGGCGGTTTCGATGAAGGTCCGGTTGGCCCCGTTGACCATGATGTCGGCGATGTCGTCGCGGGCCAGCAGGGGCTCGAGCGGTCCGTAGCCGAGCACGTCGTTGCAGATGTCGTCGAGCAGCTCTTCCTGCTCCGCGATCGAGAGCACGACGTTCTTCAGCGAGATGATCTCGTTGATGATGTCGCGGATTTCCTCGCGCGCCGATTCGGCATCGAGCTTCGCGAGCTGCGACAGATCGATGGCCTCGATCAGCGCCCCGAAGATCATGCTCTTCATCTGGTAGTAGTCTTCGGAGCGCGGGGTCGCCTCGACCACCGGCGCGACCCTGCGTTCCTCCATGGCGGCCGGAGCGAGCTCGGGTTTGCGCGACGCGGCCTGGGCGGCCACGGGCGCTCTTGCGTTCAGGTTGGGCGCGGTACCGGCGCCTGCGGATCGCTTGCCGAACATCTCAACACTCTCCCGCCCGATCCGGGCCGGTCTCTTGCCTGGCGTGCGGGCGTCTCCCCGTCATCGTCAGTCCCTGTCCCTCACGAAGCCTTGCGGCGCTTCAGCTTCGCGACGAATGGCTCGAGCAGGCTGCGCCGGCCCCGCTTGGCTTCGCCGCGTCCGGTCAGCGCGCTGGCGATCTGGGTGAAGGCCTCGGTCGCCTTGCTGCCCGCCTGCACCTCGGCGATCATCTGGCCGTTATTGGCGGCCGTGCCGAACAATTGCGCGTCGAATGGAACCGTGCTGAGCACGTCGATGCCGAGTGCCTTGGAGAACTCTCCGGCGTTGATCTCCGGCCGCTTGGGGACGCCGACGCGGTTGAGGACGAGCCGGGCGACGGCATCGTTGGGTCGCGTCGCCCGCGACAGGTCGACCAGGTTCTTGGCGTTGCGCAGGGAGGCGAGCTCGGGTTCGGCGACGATGAGGATTTCGTCGGCGCCGAGCACCGTCCGCTTCACCCAGGCGTTCCACTGATGCGGCACGTCGAGGATGATGCAGGGCACGCTGGCGCGCAGCAGGTCGAGGAGCTGTTCGAGCGCGTCCTCGTCGAGATCGACCGTCCGGTCCAGGATCGCCGGAGCGGCCAGCAGCGCGAGATTGTCGCTGCAGCGCGACAGGAGCCTGTCCAGCATGTTGGAATCGAGGCGCTCGGGCGCGAATACCGCTTCCGCGATACCTTGCGGCGGGTCCTGGTTGAAGTTGAGCCCGGCCGTGCCGAAGGCGATGTCGAGGTCGACCACGACGGTCGAGGCATCGAGATTGCGCGCGATCGCCCAGGAGATGTTGTGCGCGACGGTCGAGGCGCCGACGCCGCCCTTGGCCCCCATAACCGCGATGACGCGGCCGAGATTGCGGGCCTCCGGGGAGATGTAGAGCTCCGACAGCGTGCGCAGGATGTCGAGGGGCTCCAGCGGCGCGATCAGATATTCGCTGACGCCGCGGCGGATCAGGTCGCGATAGAGCTGGACGTCGTTGACATGGCCGATCACGACGACCTTGGTGCCGGGGTCACAGCTTTCGGACAGGGATTCGAGATGCGAGACCAGCGTTGCGGGGTCGGCCACGGCTTCGAGCACGATGACGTTGGGCGTGGGCGCGGCGCGGAAGGCCTCGACGGCGGCCGCCGGCCCGCCCATCTGGACGCGGGCATGGGCCTTGTCCATGCGCCGGTCGGCGACCGCGGCCTGCATGGTCGCGGCGACGGCCGGCGTTTCGCAGAAAGCCTGCAGCGTGATGCGCGGCAGCGGCGCGATGATCTCGTCGTTCGGCAGGTCGAGCGCGGGGACGTCGCGGGTTTCGGCGTGCATCAGTTGCCTCCGACCGCCGAGTTGATCTGCGGCGTCTGCTGGCGGTACTGGGTCGAGGGATCCCGGCCCTCGCGAAGCTTGGTGATGGCGCCCATGCGCTTGACGATGTCGGGGCGGCCCTCGTCGCGGGAGCGGACGAGATCGATCGGATCGGCAATCTGCGCCGCCAGCGTCGCCTGCGATGTGCAGCCGAAATTCCAATAGGGTGCGTTCGAGGCCGAGAACCTGAAATCGGAGGCGCCCAGGTCTGTCGGCCATTGTCCGCAAGAATGCGCCACGCTTGCCTGCAGCGAAGCGAAGGTCAGGCGGATCGGCGAGGTCAGGCCGGGATCCCGGACGGAATAGCTGCGGACGCTGAGGACGGCGGGTGAGACGCCTCCGCGCGACAGCGCTGCCCGGATGCCGTTCAGCGTGTCATGGGCCGCTCGGTCGCGGCGATCGCCGGTCGGGACCTCGGCCACCAGGCCGCCTTTGCCGGAGCGGCGAAATTCGCGGGCGAAGCTGGCGACATCCTCGGCCTGCCGGGCATCGAGCGTGCTGCCGCTGCGCCCGACGAAGACGTCGAGCGAGCGTGGAGCGTCGCGCAGCACGATCGGGTGCCGCTCGCGCACGTCTTCCGGTCCGTAGGCGAGCGTGTCGCCCTCGGGCGCGCGCTTGGCGCAGCCGCCGAGGAGGGCACTGAGCGCCAGCACGGCGACGATCAGGCGTGGTCCTGTCGAGTCGATCCGGGAGGAAACCGTCATGGTCGGGCCATCCATCATCGTTGTCGCGGGGGGCGCTCAGTCGGCGATGAAGCCGACGCGGCCCTTGTAAGCCTGCGGAACCGGGCCGCCGCCGCTGCCGTAGATCTTGTTCAGGCGGCCGAGCAGAATCGCCTGGGCGTCGTGGGTCTCGACGAAGCCGTCATCGGGCCGCTGGACCTCGCTCGGCTGCATCGGCTTGGCGATGTAGGGCGTGACGGCGATCATCAGCTCGGTCTCCTCGCGCTGGTAGTCGCGCGACCGGAACAGCACGCCGATGACCGGCAGGTTCATCAGGCCGGGCAGGCCGTTGATCGAGGTCTTGGAGACGCGCTGGATCAGGCCGGCGGTGGCCAGCGTGCCGCCGGACGGCAGCTCGACCGTCGTGTCCGACTTGCGTACGCGGAAGGCGGGGACGGTGACGGTGGGCTGGCCGGATCCGCCCTGGAGCACGATCTGGTTCTCGAAGTCGAGTTCGGTGACCTCGGTCGCGATGCGCATGCTGATCTTGTTCGCCGAGAGCACGATCGGGGTGAAGTTCAGGGCGACGCCGATCGGCTTGTAGGTGACGCCGAGCGTGCAGACGGCCTTGGCTGGGTCGCAGGTGTAGCCGGTCGGGATCGGAACCTCGCCGCCGGCGGTGAATTTCGCGCTCTCGCCCGAGATCGCGGTCACCGTCGGCTCGGCCAGGACGCGCGCCATGCCGGCCCGTTCCAGCGCCCGCAGCGTGAAGTTCTTGGAATTGCCGATGCCGGCACTGATCGCCGAGGCGGACAGGGCCTGCGGCGAAAGCGAGAGGGGGTTGTCGATCGTGGGTGTGATCGAGAAGTTGCCGAGCTTCCATTCGCCGCTGGAATTGATGCCGAGCTGCTTGATCGCCTTGCGCGCGACCTCGGACACCGTGACCTTCACCATCACCTGGTCGCGGTCGCGGATGGTCAGCGAGTTGATCACCGCGCCGGCCCTGAAGGAGGAGGCGCCGCCGACGAAGGCCTTGGCGATGTCGACCGCCTGGGTCGCGTCCGAGGCGTTCGGCACCGTGCCGATGAGCAGGATCGAATCGCCCGCCGGCTTGATCTCGATCTGTGAATTCGGGAGCGCCGTGCGCAGCGTCTGTCTGAGCACGTTGAGATCGCGCCCGACATTGATGTCGAGCGCGGTGATCTGCTGGCCGTCGCCATCCATTACGAACATCGAGGTGTTGCCGTCGGCGATGCCGATGACGAAGAGCTTGCGCGCCGTCCGGACCACCGCGTTGGCGACCTTCGGATTGGCGACGAAGACCTCCTTGGCGTCGCGCGGCAACTCGACGATCAGCGAGCGCCCGATCGAGAGGTCGAGCTTGCGGGAGATCGCGTTCTCGCTCGAGCCGACGTTCAGGACGGGAGCGGGTCCGCTTCCTGTGGACTGGGCGGCGGCGCTGCCTGCGGCCAGAGCGAGCGCGAGGGCCGTCGCGAGGCGGAGAGAAGATCTGATCATGGCTTCACGCTCTTCGAGGTGACACCGTAGCGCACGAGCGTCATGGAGTTGTCGGCTTGGGCGGGCGGGTTCTTTTCGCCGGCATCCTTGAGGCTGCGCAGGGCCAGCGAGAGCGAGCCCGACTTCTGGGCCTGGACCAGCCCTTCGACCTGTCCCGGCTCGATCTCGAGCGTCGCGGTCTCGCCGACCACGACCTTTTCGCCGTTGCGTTCCTGCACGTTCTGGCCGATCGCCAGGACGCGGATATTGCGCAGGATGACTTCGCTGACGTGGCCATCCGATTCGCCGCGCGAGGTTGAGATCACGTCGACACGGTCGTTGGGAAGGATGAAGCCGCCGGCGGTGTTGGCGCCGCGGCTGTCGGTCGAGATCGCGACGGCGCGCATGCCCGCGGGCAGGACCGCCGAGAGGAAGCCGGTTCCGTCGGTCTTGATCAGCTTCTCGCGGCGGATCGGCTCGGCGCCGAGGGTGGCATAGCGCGCCACCTGCCCGATGATCTCTGTTTCGGCTTCGGGCGTTTCGTCCTTGCGGATGATGCCGGCCGGCACGCTGGCCAGCGGCCAGTCGAGCCAGCGCAGGTCGGTGGCCGTCACGGTGTTGCCGACCGGGATGTCGGTCGCCGCGACCAGGACCGGCACGGTCGGCGCCTGTTCGATCTTTGCGACGGGCGCGGGGGCTTTCGGGCTCTGGACGAGCACTGCCGCGCCCAGCCCTGCTACGAGCGCGACCGCGAGAATGATGATGCGTGCGGGACTCATGGACGAACGACCCTCGGCCAAGTGTGATTGGCTCTCGTCCCGGATCGTCGTCGGGAAACGTCAACTTATGGTTAATCGGTCGTATATTTTTTGAGCGCTGCTGACGTTACGGCCGCGCGGCGGGTCAGAGGCCGATCGCGGCGTGCCAGATCCTCGTTTCCGGCAGGACGAGCAGCGCGGCGAAAGCCAGCGCGATGCCGTAAGGTACGCCCTCGTTGGCGGCGTGCAGCCTGCGCAGCCATGGCCATGTCTCCATCAGCGCCGGCAAGGGGCGGGCGCGCAGCATGAGAAGGGCGAAGGTCAGGAGGCCGCCGAATAGGCCGGCGATCGACAGATAGGGCATGAGCTGATCGAAACCGAACCACAGGGCGGTCGCGGCGGCGAGCTTGGCGTCGCCCCCGCCGATCCAGCCGGCAGCGAACAACCCGAAGGAGATGGCGAGAACGAGCGCCCCGGCAGCCAGGTGAGAGCCGAGTTTGCTGAGATCGAAGCCCAGCACGGCCGCGCAGACCGCGAAGCCCGCAATCAGGATCAGGCAGAGCCGGTTCGAGATCGTCATCGAAACAAGATCGCTCGCGGCCGCATAGGCCATGGCGAGCGGAAAAAGACCAAGGACGAGGACAAGGGACAGCGACATGGAAGCGGGCTCCGGATGCGTGTCATCCTGACGTTGGTTTGTCACTGAAAGCTTTACGCGGATGCGGAAAGCTCACCTGAAGAAAGAAAGGCGCTCCGGTTGCCCGGAGCGCCCTGGCGTCACCCTTGCGGGCAACTATGGCTTAGCCGCCGGTGCCGGCGTTCTTCAGCGTGTCCGAGATGGTCGTGAACTTGGCGATCAGCTCGGTGCCGACGGTGGTCATCGCGGTGATGGCGGCGACGGCGATCAGGGCGGCGATCAGGCCGTATTCGATGGCGGTGGCGCCGGACTCGTCCTTGACGAAGCGAGCGAAAAGATTGGTCATGCTGAAACTCCTTTACACCACGGTTTGACGGCTGCCTGTGCTCTGAGGTGGCTTCGGTCAGCGACAGGAACGACACTAGCCCGCTCGTCTTGCCGATCGGTTAAGAGGATCGAAGAATTGGCTTGTTTTCGGTCGTGTTTTTTCTGTGGTTAACGCTCGATTTAGCAGGCATAAATCAAATGGCAGCTTATGAGTAAAGCCAGATTGACGAGTTTTGATCGGTAAACAAGGCGTTTAATCGATCGAATAGCGTCAATTTATTTCGAGTTTGCCTCGATATAAGCGCTCGATCTCTCCGTTATTTCGCTGCGGCACGATCGGTTCAGCCGTATGAGATCGCTGTCCGCGGCGTGCTTAGGGTTTGATTCATCATTTTGGGCTTCATTGAGGAGGTCGCAAAGCTTGAGGCGCCGCCATGTTGATCATTCGTGCTCCTGAAGGGCGCCGTCGGCTGACGCGCTGGGTGGCCGCGACAGCCCTCGCGATCACCATCTGCGGGACCGCTGCCGCCGCGCCGCAGCGTGAAAAATCCGAAAGCGTGGTCGTTCTCGTCGATCACGCCAAGGTCGTGCGCTTGCCCGAGAAGGCTCAGACGGTTGTCGTCGGCAATCCGGCCATCGCTGATGTGGCGGTGCAGCGCAACGGCGTCATGATCGTCACCGGCAAGAGCTTCGGCGTCACCAACCTGATCGCGCTGGACGCCAACGGAACGCTGCTGGCCGAATCGATGGTGCGGGTCGGTGCGGCGTCCGACGAGGTTCTGACGGTTCAGCGGGGCATGGACCGTGAAAGCTATGCCTGCAATCCGAACTGCGAGCCTTCGATCCAGATGGGCGATGCGCAGAGCTTCTTCGGCCGCACCGCAGGGCAGGCGAGCGCGCGCAACGCGCTCGCGGCGGGCGGCGCGCGGAACTAGGGCAGGCCCTGGCAGTCGAAACCCCTTGAAGCCTGTTGCAGGAACGCGCGCGCGGCACGCGCTCGTGCGTGCGGCGATGGTTAGCGAAAGCTTCATGCCGTTTCGCGCTGGCCGGCGGCGCTCCTAACCGATCGGAAATTCTTTTGTCGTAGAGATTTTTGGCCTGGGCCGAAGCTCGATGAGGCAAATGGATGTTCGACCGAACGAAAAATGGGCCGTTGCCGAGTAGAGTGCCGCAGCGCCGCGGCGTTCGCTTCCCGCTGCTTCGGCGCTTCCGTCGCTCCCAGGATGGCGTGGCCGCCGTAGAGTTCGGCTTCGTCGCGGTACCGTTCTTCGCGCTTCTCTTCGCGATCTTCGAGACGGCCCTGATGTTCTGGTCCAACCAGATTCTCGAAGAGTCGCTGTCGCAGGTTTCGCGCTCGTTGGTCACGGGGCAATCGCGGACGCTCTACAATGCGCCCACCGGCGCGGCGAACGCTGTGAAGTTCCGCGACGCCATCTGCGCCCGTGCGCCGATAGGGCTCATCGATTGCTCGAAACTGTATGTCGACGTCCGCGTCTACAACAGTTTCTCCGCCGCGTCGTCCGGGACGGCGGGGAGCAATCCGATTGCCGGCGGGGGCCTCAATACGACCGGCTTCGGCTACACCCAGCCGCAGGGCAACGACATCGTCGTCGTGCGCGCCGTGCTCGACTACAAGCTCTTCCTGACGGGCTGGGCCTCGACGGGGCTGGCCAATATCGGGTCCCCCGGGTCAGGCCGCCGCGGTATCGTCGTGAGCATGGCCTTCCGGGCCGAGCCCTTCGTCGCGTCGGGCGCCACTCCTCCTGCAGGGTCTTGATCGGGATGATGGGCATGCGCAAAAAGACGGGTCCGCGCCTCTGGCGCCGGTTCTGCCGCGATCGGGAAGGCGTGGCGCTGGTCGAGTTCGCCATGCTGATGCCGGTGATGCTCGTCGCCTATGTCGGCATGGTGGAGGTGGTGCAACTCGTGATGGTCAACCGCAAGGTCACGCAGCTGACCTCGGCTCTCAGCGATCTCACGGCGCGCGTCCAGTCGGTTTCGCCCGCGGAAGTCGAGAATATCTTCAATGCCGCGCAGACGATCCTGATGCCGTACGACTACAACAATGCCTCCATGGTGATCGCCAATGTCGTCATCGACGCGACCGGCGTTGCCAAGGTCTGCTGGAGCAACGAGCGCAATGGCGTCGCGCCGGGCCGGGGAACCACGGTCATCGTTCCCGACAGCGTCCGGGTTCCGAATACCTCGGTCATCATGGCGCAGGCGAGCTACAAGTACACGCCAAACCTCGGCTATGTTATCACCGGGACGCTCACGCTCGGCGACAACCCGATCTATGCGCGTCCGCGCAATGGCCTGGCCGGCGGCTCCCCGAGCGTCGAACAGGTGGTGCGGACCGGCACCAACGCCTGCCCGAACTTCAGCTGAAACGCTTCGCGACGCGGCGACCGGTCGGACGGTCCGCGTTCCCGCGAACACAGGCTCGCCTCCAACGCCCCCTGGTTTCGCACTCTTTGCAGTCCCGAGCGCAGAAGCCGCCATGCGCGGTTGCCGGAATGGCTCGAGAGCATTTTCGAGCGAAGTGGACGCCGGTTCGCGTAAAGAAAATGCAACAAAACAAGGACCTGGAGCCATTCAGCGATTCGGAGAATTGCGGAATGGCTCTAGCCGCGCAGCACCATGCGCCCGGTCTGGACCTCGTAGCCCAGGAGTTTGCTGAGGAAGGAGTTGCCCAAGAGGCTCATCGAGAGCGCGCGCTCGGGCAGGACGACGGCATCGACATTGCGGACGACGATCTCGCCGAGCCGGATCTCCCGCAGCACGGTGCGGAAGCCGACGATCGTGCCGTTGGCCGTGCTGAGCATGACCTTGCGCGACGAGGCGTCGTTCCTGATCCCGAGCGCTTGCGCGTCGGCGGATGTCAGCGCCACGAAGCTGGCGCCGGTGTCGACCATCATCTTGATGCGGTAATTGTCGACCGAGGGGTGCACGATGTAGTGCCCGCGATAATCGGCCGCGACCGCAAGCGTCGTGGGCGTGCGTGGTCCGGGCGCTCTCTGCGCTGTCGCGGCGACCGCGGCGGCGGGCGCTTCGTTCGCCATGCGCGGGGCGAGCCAATGCGTATAGGACAAGGCCCCGACGACAGCGGCACCGGCCACGCTCAACGCCCAGATCAATGGTGATGTCGTCACGGTCCCTCCGGTCCCTCCGCCGGTGCTCGCACGATGCGGAAGCGAGCCCTGACGAAGCGTGAACGGGCTGCATGCATTTGCGTGCAACCGGAGGAGGAGACCTGGCGGAGTGCCGAAACGCTTAATCCGGACTTACCGGCGGGGTTCGCCGGCAAGCGTGGCGGCCAGGGCCGCGATCTCGGCCGCAGAGGGGATGCTCGGCTGGGCTCCCCGCTTGGTGCAGGCGAGCGAACCGGCGGCGAGCCCGTCGCGCAGTGCAGCGCCCATCGCCTTCCCGGCGGCGAGCGCTGCAGCGAAGGCACCGGTGAAGCTGTCTCCCGCCGCGACGGTGTCGACGACCGCGACCTGCGGCGCGTCGAGCCGATGGCGGGTGCCGTCGATCCAGGCCACGACTCCGGCTGCTCCCAGCGTCGCGATTGTGGCGATGCGCCGCTCGGCGTCGAGCCGGCGGGTGATCACATCCGGATCGCGATCCGGCCAGCCGAGCGCTTGCGCGAGCACCATCGCCTCGTGCTCGTTGACGATCAGGATATCGAGCTGGTCCAGCAGGGCAGCCGACGGCGCCTCTGCCGGGGCGAGGTTGAGGATCACGCGCCCGCCGGCTTGCTTCATCGCGCGGGCGGCCTCCAGGCAGGCTTCCTCGGGAACCTCGCGTTGCAGCAGCAGGATATCCTCCGCCGCAAGCTCGAGCTGCCGCAAGGCATCCGGCCGCACAACGGCATTGGCGCCGGCTGCGACGATGATCTGATTGGCGCCGTCGCGATCCGTCGCGATGAAGGCGGCGCCGGTCGGCTCGTCAACCAGTGCGACATGATCGAGATCGACGCCGTCGGCGGTGAGCAGCGCCAGCGCGGCATCGCTGAATCTGTCCCGCCCGGTCGCGCCGACGAGCACGACATCCGCGCCGGCACGGCGGGCCGCGAGCGCCTGGTTCGCTCCCTTGCCGCCGGGATGCAGGGCATAGCCCGGGCCGAGCACGGTCTCGCCCGGCCCCGGCAGGCGCTCGACCGGGGTCACGAGATCGATATTGATCGAGCCGAAGACGACGATCATGCCGGGAGATCCGCCGCGAGCCGCCTGACGCCAGCGACGAAGGCCGCCTCGGGGGAGATGAGCTGGAGGTCGTGACCCCTCGCTCGCAAGCCGGCACCATAGCTCTCGGCCAGCGCTCCGTCCGCGACGAGATGGACCGTTTGGCCCTCGCCGAACAAGGCCTCGGCCCCGGCGATCTCCTGTCCGACCAGGAGTGCGGAGAGATAGGGCCCGACCGCGCCGCCCGGCATCCGGCCGGCAAGGACCTCAGTGCGGGCGGCGAAGGCGGTGTTGAGCAAGCCTCCGGGCCGGCCGGCAGCAGCGCGGCCGCGGGCGGCGCCTTCGACGGCGTCCGCGTCCGAGGGAGCTTCGGCCAGTCGGGCGAGAATCGAATCGTTGCGCAACAGCCCATAGATCTCGCCGGTCATGAAGCTGGCGAAGCGGGTGATGCGGCCCTGCCTGATCTCGGCCCATTTCGAATGGGTGCCGGGCAGGCAGGCGATGCCGTCGCTCAGGCCCAGCCCGACGATCAGGGTCTCCTCGCCGCGCATCACGTCGAAGGCGCCGTCGTCGCAGCTCAGGCCGGGCAGGATGGTGGCGTTCGTTCCGGCATCGAGCTCAACCTTGATCGCGGCGGCCGCGATCTCGGCGGGGGAGGCCGGGCAGGCGACATAGCGCGCCTCGATCCAGCCATTGCGGCTGCCGACCATGCCAGCGAGCACGATCGCTGCATCGGGCGCAGCCTTCAGGAAATCGCCGGCAAGCTCGGCGAAAGCTTCCGGATAGCCGCCAGCCGGGACCGACTGGATGCCGCGATCGGCGATGCGCCGCTCCAGCACTGCGCCCGTCTCCGAGATCAGGAAGGCGCGTGCGCGGGTCGTGCCCCAGTCGAGCGCGATCAGAGGTTTGGGCATGGCAGGCTCCGGCAGCAGCATCGGACCGAAAAGTGGAATCCACTTTCCGGAAGAAGCCGATGCGACAATACATGTATGGATCGCCGTTATCGCGTCCGATAGGACGCGCGGCGATCCAAGGCGCGCGACTGTCTCTGCCGTGCCCGGTCCGGTCAAGAGCCGGGACCGAGAAGCCTTGTGCAAGGTATGACTTCCCGGCAACCCTGAGATTCGGGATCACGAGGACGAATCGGACAAGCCGGATGCTCGAACTGCAAGCAGGCGGCCTCGACGCCGTCATTCATCCCGAGATGGGCGGCATCGTCTCCTCCCTGAGCTGGCGCGGACCGGACGGGCGGCGCCATGACGTGCTCTACCCGCCTGCCGGACGGCAGCCGGGCACGACCTCGCCGAATTTCTTCGGGACATGGGCGCTGCTGCCTTTCGCCAACCGCGCCTTCGGCTGCGTCGTCGACGATGGCGAGCAGCGCTTTCTCGTCCCGCAGAACGATCCGGGCGGGGCGATCCACGGTTTCGGCTGGCAGGCCGCATGGGACGTTCTGGAGTATGACCGCGGTCATACCGTCCTTGAACATCTGCGAACCGAGGGAATTGATCCCTATCGCTACCGGGCGCGGCAGGAAGTCATCCTCGATGACACCGGTATGACCATCCGGATGACGATCACCAACGAGGCAGCGACGGCACTACCGTTCGGCATGGGGCACCATCCCTGGTTTCCCTGCGCTGCCGACACGCGCCTCGTCATGCGCAGCGACGGCGCGCTGGTCTTCGGCGAGGCCTTCCGCGCGACCGGCCAGCAGGCCTTCGCCGATGGCGGCCCCTATGCCGAGGCGCAGCCCTTCCGCGCGGAGACCGTGACCGCCTGGAGCTTCCTCGGCTGGGACGGCACGGCCCGGATCGAGACGCCCTCGACCGGCCTCGCGATTACCTTGACCGCGAGCGATAATCTCGACTGCCCGGTGGTCTGGGCACCGGCCAGCGCTGATTTCCTCTGCGTCGAGCCGCAGAGCCACGCCATCGGCGCGCCGAGCGAACCGCCGGCGCGTGCCGCCGCACCGCTCCAGCGTCTGGCGCCGGGCGAGATGCTGGAAGGCTGGCTCAGGATCGTGCCCGAGGCGATCTAGCGCTTGAAAGCTTGTGCGGAAACCCGTCGGTCATCCCGGGCTTGACCCGGGATCCATCGTAGAGTGCCGAGCCCTCCGATGGATTCCGGATCGGCGCTGCTTCGCAGCTTGTCCGGAATGACGACGCATTTTTCCGTCAAGCGGGGCGCTTTCGCCCGTCAGCGCCAGCCGTAGCCACGCGGGTAATAGGGCTGGTAGCCATAGGCGCCGGCCGGCAGCGTGGGCCGCAGCAGGATCTGGCCGCGCGCTGTTTCCCAGTCGCCGCCGCGGCGCTGCTGGGCGACGCTCGTCGCCTGATGGTGCTGCTTCGCCTTGGCGATTGTCTGCTTGGACGACTGAGCCTTCGCGAGCTTGGTCTTCGACGGCGATGAGGCCTTGGCGAAGCGCGAGAGATTGTCGGGCGCGGCGCCGTGCAACGCGATCTTGGTCTGGCTGGAGCCATGCTTCTTCACCAGCGCAAAGAGCTTGGCGGCGTTGGCGGGGTGCAGGCGGATGCAGCCATGCGAGGCCGGGCGGCCGAGCGCGCCGACGGCCGTGGTGCCGTGGATCGCGTAGCCGCCACGGAAGAACACGGAATGGGGCATCGCCCCGCCGTACTTGCGCGAGTACCAGTTCTTCTCGAGCCGGGTCGGTCGATAGACGCCGTTAGGCGAGCGGAAGCCCTTGCGGCCGGATGAAATCTTCCAGTCGTAGATCTCGCCGTCGGTGGTGGTCACCGACATGCGCTGGGCAACGATATCGACCCTGACATCGACGCCGGCATGGGCGGCGCCGGCGAAAGCCGACAGGATGAGGGCGGCCAGGATGCCGAGAACGCGACGCATCACACTCACTCCGAAAAACGCTACTGCTGGATGAGGCGTTATCGAGCTCTGACGGCTGCCGCCCTTGACTCTAGGAAAGCGCCGACGCCGCCGGCTTGTAAAGCCGGAAGGCGGAACGTGGTTTCCGGCGACTCAGATCATCGGCAGCGAGGCAGGCTTGCGGCCGCGCGGGAAGGCAGCGTCGATCCGGGCGATCTCTGCCTCCGACAACGCGAGGTTCAACGCGCCGGCATTGTCCTCGAGATGGGCGACCCGGCCGGCCTTGGGGATAGCAAACACGCTGTCGCGCCGGGTCAGGAAGGTGAGCGCGACCTGCCGGGGCGTCGCACCATGGCCCGCCGCGATCTCGGCCAGGACCTTGCCTTGAGGGGTGCCGGCGGCCGGAAAATCGTCATGGCCGAAGGGGCTGTAGGCGACGACGGCGACGCCGTTCCGCTCGCACCATGGGATCACCGCATGCTCGATCGCGCGCTCGCGCAGATGGTAGAGCACCTGATTGCAGGCGATCCTGCCCTTGCCGGCGGCGGCGAGCGCCTCGTCGAGATCGTCCTCGTCGAAATTGCTGACGCCCCAGGACAGGATCTTGCCCTCCTGCTGCAGCGCCTCGAAGGCGGCGAAGGTCTCTTCAAGGGGATGCGGGCCGCGCCAGTGCAGCAGGTAGCAGTCGAGCCGGTCGGTCTTCAGCTGCTTGAGCGAGCGCTCGCAGGCGGCCTGAACGCCGCGTCGCGAGGCGTTGTGCGGCAGCACCTTCGATACGAGGAAAACCGCGTCGCGCCGGCCTGCGATGGCTTCACCGATCAGCGCCTCGGCGCGGCCGTCGCCATACATCTCGGCCGTGTCGATATGGGTCAGGCCAAGATCGAGCCCGCGCCGGAAGGCCGCGATGGCCTCGCGCCGGTCACCTTGCTCGCTGTACCAGCTACCCTGGCCGATGGCCGGGACGAGCGGGCCCGAGGCTCCGAAGCTGCGCTGCATGACGCTGTCCTATGGTGTCCAGCCTCAGTCGACCGCGATCTCGAAACGCTCGTGGCGGATCTCGCCATCATTGTAGCGGATGCGCACGAGGAAGCTGTCGGGGCCGCGATAGCCGCGCTTCGAGGCATATTCGAAGGCGAGCGACGGCCCGACCTTGCCGTCGCAATGCCGCATCGGCCCCGGACCGTATTCGGCCGCGGCCTTGCGGGTCGCCAGCCGGACCTTGCCGTGCCGGGGCGGCTCGGTCAGCACGCCCTTGGGGCGCGGAACCGGCCGGCAGCGCTCGTCCATCGTCATGAAGGTCTTCTGCAGGAAGGTCCGCTTGCCGGATGCGACCCGCTCCGTGCTGTCGGCTTGCCCCGGCGCTGTTCCCTCGGTCGTGACGCATCCGCCGAGCATGCCGCAGAGCAGGGTGGCGCCGACGACGATCAATCCGGGAACGGGCATGGCTTCCCTCTCTACGGTTCGGCAGGAGATTCGGAACCTGCCGTTCCTCTGAAAAATACCTCGTCATCCCGGGCGACCGTAGGGAGACCCGGGATCCATGCCGGAACGCCAACCGGAGAGGCTCCGGAATGAATCCCGGATCTCCGCTTCGCTCCGTCCGGGATGACCCGCGCTTCCTAAACACGGCGCTGCACACATCCGACAATTAGGTCGGCGGCGTGCCGTTATCCGAGAGTACCTCGCCCGCGAGATAGAGCGAGCCGCAGATCAGGATGCGCGGCGGCACCGGCCAGTCGCGCGCAGCGATCGTCCGCAGCGCCTGCTCGACCGAGCTGGCGACTTCGGCGACGAGCCCGGCGCTGCGGGCAGCCTCCGCGACCTCCTCGGCCGGGCGCGCGGCCAGCGAATTATGGATTGGCACGGCGTAGAGCACCTGCGCCAGCCCCTTGAAGTGGCGCAGCGTCGCGGCCGCATCCTTGGTCGAGAGCAGCCCGGCGATCATCACCAGCGGCGCCGGATTGCGATCGGCGAGATCGGCCATGGCCTGGGCGAGCACGCGCCCGCCATCGGGGTTATGGCCGCCGTCGAGCCAGAGCTCAGCCCGTTCGGGCACGATTTCTGCGAGGGCGCCGCGCGACAGGCGCTGCAATCGCGCCGGCCAGTCGGCTTGGCGCATCCCGTCCTCGAAGGCGCGGGTCGGCAGGGCGCCGTAGCCGGCTGCCCGCAGCGCGGCGATCGCCGTCCCGGCATTGATGTGCTGGTGCCGGCCGGACAAGCGCGGCAGCGGCAGGTCGAGCAGCCCGTCCTGATCCTCGTAGACCAGCCGCCCGCCGGCTTCGTGGACGTTGAAATCCTGCGCGCCGATCAGGATTTTCGAGGCGCCCGCGCGTTCGGCCGCGGCTTCAAGAACGGCGGTCGGTTCGGGCTCCTGCGGCGCGATCACGGCCGGGGCACCGCGCTTGAAGATGCCGGCCTTCTCGCCCGCTATCTTGGTGACGGTGTCGCCGAGATATTCGGAATGGTCGAGCGAGACCGGCGTCACCACCGTGCAGGCCGGGTGCGCGATGACATTGGTCGCGTCGAAGCGCCCGCCGAGCCCGACCTCCAGCAAGAGCACATCCGCCGGATGCTCGGCGAAGAGCAGGATCCCGGCGGCTGTCGTCATCTCGAAGAAGGTGATGGGCTCGCCGGCATTGATCGCCTCGCAGCGCTCCAGTGCCTCGACCAGCTTGTCCTCGGCGACGAAGCGCCCGCCGCCGGGCGCGCCCAGCCGGATGCGTTCATGGAAGCGCACCAGATGCGGCGAGATATAGACATGGACGGAGAGGCCGGCCGCCTCGAGGATCGCCCGCATGAAGGCGATGGTCGAGCCCTTGCCGTTGGTGCCGGCGACATGGATCACCGGCGGCAGCTTCTTCTGGGGATCGCCGAGCCGCTCCAGCAAGGTGAGGATGCGGCCGAGCGAGAGGTCGATCAGCTTGGGATGCAGCGCCATGAAGCGCGCGAGCAAGGCGTCGGAAGACCCCATGACGTGACGGCCCCCAGCCGCAGAATTCCTTAGACGGCCTCGGCCACCGGACGCGCGGGCGCAGCAACCTCTTCCTTCACGGCCGGCTGCTTCGTCAGCAGGCGGCCGAGCCGGGCCAGCGTCTCCGGCAGGTCGCGGCGATGCACGACCATGTCGACCATGCCGTGATCCTTGAGATACTCCGAGCGCTGGAAGCCGTCCGGCAGTTTCTCGCGGATCGTCTGCTCGATCACGCGCGGGCCGGCGAAGCCGATCAGCGCGCCGGGCTCGGCGATATGGATGTCACCCAACATGGCATAGGAGGCGGTGACGCCACCGGTCGTCGGATTGGTCAGAACCACGAAATAGGGCAGGCCCGCCGCGCGCAGGCGCCGCACCGCGACCGTCGTGCGCGGCAACTGCATCAGCGAGAGGATGCCTTCCTGCATGCGTGCGCCGCCGGACGCCGCGAAGACGACATAGGGCGTCTTCTTGTCGAGCGCGGTTTCTGCGCCCTTCACGAAGGCTTCGCCCGCGGCCATGCCGAGCGAGCCGCCCATGAAGTGGAAATCCTGCACGGCCAGCGTCATCGGCAGGCCCTTGACCCGGCCATAGCCGATCTTGAAGGCGTCCTGCATGCCGGTCTTGGCGCGGGCGTCCTTCAGCCGGTCGACATAGCGCTTCTCGTCGCGGAATTTCAGCGGGTCGGTCGCGACTTCGGGCAGCGCGACATCGAGCCATTTGCCGTCGTCGAAGGTCAGCCGCAGGCGCTCCGGCGCGGTGACGCGCATATGGTGCTCGGAGCCGGGGATGACGTAGCCATTGGCCTCGACATCCTTGTGGAACACCATCTGCCCGGAATCGGGGCACTTGATCCAGAGGTTCTCGGGGCTCTCGCGCTTGAACAGCGTCTTGATGCGCGGCCGGACGACTTCGGAAATCCAGTTCATCGGATGAATCCCTGATGGGCTTGTCAGCGCTTGCGCGCCGTCACGCCGAAAATGGGGTCGCGCCTGCCGGCGGGCAAGCGACGCGACCATGAACGAAACTTGGGCCTCAGGCCGCCTTGGCGACGGAGCGGATGCCCTGGGCGAGCTCGCTGACCAGCGAGGTGACAGCCGAAACCGTCTTTTCCGTGGCCTTGCCTTCGCTGTCGAGCGAAAGGCGGACGCGCTCGACAAGCGCCGAGCCGACGACGACGCCGTCCGCCCGCTTGGCGATGGTGGCGGCATCCTCGGCGGTCTTCACGCCGAAGCCGACCGCGACGGGCAGATCGGTATGGCGCTTGATCCGCGCGACGGCGTCGCCGACCGCGCCGTAATCGGCGATGGCGCCGCCGGTCACACCGGTCACCGAGACGTAATAGACGAAGCCGGAGGTGTTCTGCAGCACCTTGGGCAGGCGCTTGTCGTCGGTTGTCGGCGTCGCCAGGCGGATGAAGGAGACGCCGGCCTTCAGCGCCGGCAGGCAGAGCTCCTCGTCCTCTTCCGGCGGCAGATCGACGACGATGAGCCCGTCGATGCCGACGCGGCGGGCATCGCTCAGGAAGGCTTCGACGCCATAGGCCCAGATCGGGTTGTAATAGCCCATCAGCACGATCGGCGTGTCATGGCCGGCCTTGCGGAAGCTCTCGACCATCGCGAGCGTCTTGCGCAGCGTCTGGCCGGCCTTGAGCGCGCGCTGGCCGGCGAGCTGGACGGGAATGCCGTCCGCCATCGGGTCGGTGAAGGGCACGCCGAGCTCGATCACGTCTGCGCCGGCTCCAGGCAGGGCTGCAAGGATCGCGCTCGAGGTCTCGAAATCGGGGTCGCCGGCCGTGACGAAGGTCACGAGCGCCGCCCGGCCCTCGCGGGCGCAGGCCTGGAAACGGTTCTGGATGCGGGTCTGGCCGGTCTCAGTCATGCCGCAGCGGTTAGCATGACACGCGCCGGCTGGCGAGTGGCTTGCGTGCGGCACGCGCCTGCGCCACATCGGCCGGGCATGCGCGCCTTCGACACAGCCCTTCCGATCGACGCCGTCCTCGGTGATCTCGCCGCCGCCCTGCAGGCGCGGCCGAATGCCGTGCTGGTCGCCCCGCCCGGCGCCGGCAAGACCACGCGCGTGCCGCTTGCCCTGCTCGACGAGCCCTGGGCCAAGGGCGGCAAGCTGATCGTGCTGGAGCCGCGCCGTCTGGCAGCGCGCGGCGCGGCGAACCGGATGGCGCAGACGCTGGCCGAGCGCGTCGGCGACACCGTGGGCCTGCGCGTGCGCCTCGGCTCGAAGATCGGCCCGAGGACGCGCATCGAGGTCGTCACCGAGGGCGTCTTCGCCCGGATGATCCTCGACGATCCCGCGCTGGACGGCGTCGCCGCTGTGCTCTTCGATGAATTCCACGAGCGCTCGCTCGATGCCGATTTCGGCCTGGCGCTGGCGCTCGACGCGCAGGGCGGCCTGCGCGAGGATCTGCGCATCCTCGTGATGTCCGCGACGCTGGATGGTGCCCGCGTCGCAAGACTGCTCGGCGATGCTCCGGTGATCGAGAGCGAGGGGCGCGCTTATCCTATCGAGACGCGCTATCGCAGTCGCGACCCGCTGAAGCGCATCGAGGATCAGGTCACCGAGACGGTTCTGCTGGCGCTCAACGAGCAGCCGGGCTCGCAGCTCGTCTTCCTGCCCGGCCAGGGCGAAATCCGTCGCGTTGAGGAGCGTCTGCGCGAAAGATTGCGCGATCCGGCCGTCGAGATCGCGCCGCTCTATGGCGCGCTCGACCAGCGCGAGCAGGACCGTGCCGTGCTGCCGGCCCCGGCGGGCAGGCGCAAGATCGTGCTCGCGACCGCCATCGCCGAGACCTCGCTGACCATCGAGGGCGTTCGCGTCGTCATCGATTCCGGCCTCGCCCGCGTTCCGGTTTACGAGCCCGATATCGGCGTGACCCGGCTGGAGACCCGCCGCGTCAGCCGCGCCGCTGCCGATCAGCGCCGGGGCCGCGCCGGGCGCACCGAGCCCGGTGTCTGCTACCGGCTCTGGGAGGAGGCCGCGACCGGCGCGCTCGAAGCCTTCGCCCGGCCGGAAATCCTATCGGCCGATCTCAGCCCGTTGCTGCTCGATTGCGCCGCCTGGGGCGTGGGCGATCCATTGAGCCTGGCCTTCCTCGATCCACCGCCGACACCCGCCCTCAAGGAAGCCCGTACGCTCCTCGGCAATATCGGCGCGCTCGATGCCGATGGCCGTATCACGCCGGATGGGCGCGCCTTGCAGGCGCTGCCGCTGCCGCCGCGCCTCGCCCGCATGGTCGTGGCGGCCGCGCGCTTCGGGCAGGCGGAAGCCGCTGCCGATCTCGCTGCCGTGCTGGTCGAGCGCGGTCTTGGCGGCGATGCCATCGATCTGGCCGAACGGCTGGAACGCTACGGTCGCGAGCGCGGCGGCCGGGCCGGTGACATGCGCCGCCTCGCCGAGGGCTGGGCCCGCACCGCCGAGCGCAGCATCGGCAAGGGGCAGGCTTCGGCCACCGATCCGCTTTCACCCGGCCTCCTGCTCGCCTTCGCCTACCCGGATCGCGTTGCCAAGGCCCGCGCACCGGGCTCCGGCCAGTATCTTCTCGCCAATGGCCGCGGCGGCGCGCTGGAGCCGTCGCAGCGCCTCGCGCGCGAGCCCTATATCGTCGTTGCGGAGATGACCGGCGCAGCCCAGCAGGCCCGTATCATGGCCGCCGCCGCGATCAGCGAAGCCGAGATCGCGACGCTCGCCTCCCACGGCCTCGCCCCCTTCGCCATCGCGGAGCGCGAGGAGGCGAGCTTCGACCGCACGGCGCGTGCGCTGCGCGTCCGGGCGTTGCGTCGCTACGGGGCGCTTTCGTTGTCGGAGCGACCGCTCTCGGTTGCGAATACGCCCGAGAATGCCGAGGCCTTGGCCAAAGGCATCGCGGCGCTCGGCATCAATCTCCTGCCCTGGAGCAAGGGGCAGAACCAGTTGCGTGAGCGCGCCGCCTTCCTGCGCAAGGCAGAGCCGGAGGCCGGTTGGCCCGACCTTTCCGATGAAGGCTTGTCGCTGGAGCCGGAACTCTGGCTGGCGCCGCATCTCCTCGGCCGCGCGTCCCTCGCTGCGATCCAGCCCAGCGATCTCGATTCAGCGCTGGCGGGCCTTCTGCCCTGGGAGATGAAACGCCGGCTCGACCAGGAGGCGCCGACCCATTTCACTGCCCCGACCGGCTCCTCGCTTGCGGTCGACTACGCCGCCGAGGCTGGCCCGACCATTTCGGTGCGTGTGCAGGAATTGTACGGTCTTGCGACGCATCCGGCGCTGGCAGGTGGGCGCGTGCCACTCGTGCTGGAGCTGCTTTCTCCGGCCCATCGGCCGATCCAGGTCACGCGTGATCTGCCCGGCTTCTGGCGCGGTTCCTGGGCTGCGGTGAAATCCGAGATGAAGGGCCGCTATCCCCGCCATCTCTGGCCGGACGATCCGGCAGCAGCGCTGCCGACGACACGGGCGAAGCCAAGGGGGACGTAGGGGCAGTATGCGCGCCGGTATTCGCTGTCTGGCCTTCTCCCCTTGCGGGAGAAGGTGCCGGCAGGCGGATGAGGGGTCGCGCTGCGCTTTCCGTCATTGCGAGCGCAGCGAAGCAATCCAGGGGGATGGGCTGAACCGTTCAACCCAGTCCTCCTCGATTGCTTCGTCGCTTCCGCTCCTCGCAACGACGGGCAGGTCGAGAGACCCCTCATCCGTCTCGGCTTCGCCGAGCCACCTTCTCCCGCAAGGGGAGAAGGGAGAAGCTTCCCTCAATTCCCCATCCGGTCGCGCCATTGTCGTTCGCCGGCGAGGCAAGTCGCGATATTGCCCGACTGTGCCTTGTGGAAGGTCGCGTCGGCCGGCGCCTCCGCGATCTCGCGCAGCAGCTTCGACTTCGTTGCCTCGACGAACTGGCTCTTTTCCCGGATCGGGATGACGAAGGCGCCGATGCCGGTGATGACGCAGTCTGTGTAATAGGTGTCGAGATTGTCGATGTCGAAATAGCCGGCCTGCTTCAGCATCACCGGCAGGCCATTGATGGCGATGCCCTTGGCGCCGGCCTCGTCGCGCGCCACGGTGACCGGGCGCCCGTCATTGTTGGCGCCGTCGCCGGAGATGTCGATGACGCGCCGCATCGCCGTCACGTTCGACTGTTCGAGCAATTGCACGCCGAGGTCGATCGCGCCCGAGATCGAGGTGCGCCGGCCGCGCCGCGTCGGCGCCTCGCCCAGCTCCTCGGCGAAAGCGATGGCCGCGGCGGGGCCGTCGATCACCTTCCACGGCCGGACGATGTACTGGAAGCTGCCGCCGGCCCATTCGAAATAGGTCACGGCGATCTTGCCGATCGCGCCCTTGTTGATGGCGTCGTGCAGCTGCTTGGAGCGGAAGGCCTCGATATAGCCGTTGCGCTGCAAGGCGAGCTCGTCGAGATCCATCGAATAGGAGACATCGACCGCGAGCACGAGCGCGACATCGACCTCCTCGGGCGGGGCTGCCGCCGTCTGAGCCCAAGGCAGGGCGGGCTGCCACAGCGCCGCCGCTGCCAGACATGAGAGACCGTACAGCCAACGCCGCATCGCCACCTCCGTCGCCGATTTGCGAGGAGAAGTGTGCGCTTGGGGGAGACGCGCGCCAAGCCGGAAAAGCCGGCTGACGGCGCCTGTTTCGATAGCAAATTCGCGAGCAGAACAGCTCAGGCGGCGCGGCGGCCTTCGACGATGCTGATCGCGGCGGCAGCGGCCTCCTCGACGGTGAGCGCCGAGGTGTCGAGCACGACCGCATCCTCGGCCGCCTTGAGCGGCGCGTCGCTGCGGCCGGAATCGCGGGCATCGCGCCGGCGGATATCGGCGAGGATACCGTCGAAGGTGACGGCTTCGCCACGCCCGACCAGTTCCTTGTGCCGGCGCGCAGCGCGCACCTCCGGCGTTGCGGTGACGAAGAGCTTGGCCGGGGCCTCCGGGCAGATCACCGTGCCGATATCGCGTCCGTCGAGCACCGCCCCACCGGCTTGCGCCGCGAAGCGCCGCTGCCGGGTCAGCAGGCCCGCACGCACGGCCGGCATCGCCGCGACCACGGAAGCCGCCTCGCCGATCTCGCGGCCGCGCAATCGTTCCTCGGGGAAGGCAGTCTCGTCGAAGCTGCCGACGATGGCCTCGGCCGCGACGGCATCATGGATGTCGTGGCCGGCATCGAGCATGGCGCGCGCCACCATCCGGTAGAGCAGGCCGGTATCGAGATAGGGCAGGCCGTAATGCGCGGCGAGCCGGCGCGCGAGCGTGCCCTTGCCGGAGGCGGCAGGGCCGTCCACGGCGATGACGAGCCGGCCGGACCGGGCCGGACTCATCCGATCTGGCCTCCGAGCCCGTTCATCAGCGAAACGAAGCTCGGGAAGCTCGTCGCGATCATCAGCCCGTCATCGACCACGACAGGATTCTGGGTGGCCAGCCCCATGACGAGGAAGCTCATCGCAATACGATGGTCGAGATGGGTCGCGATCGGCCCGCCGCCACGCACCGGCCCGCCGCCCGAACCCTCGACGACGAGGTCGTCGCCCTCGATCCGGCAGGTCACGCCGGCAGCCTTCAGCCCGGCCTCGACCGCGGCGAGACGGTCGGATTCCTTGACGCGCAGCTCCTGCAGGCCGCGCATCCGTGTCGTGCCCGTGGCGAAGGAGGCGGCCACCGCGAGAACCGGATACTCGTCGATCATCGCCGGCGCCCGCTCCGGCGGCACCGTCACGCCCTTGAGGCTGGAGGCGCGCACGCGCAGGTCGCAGACCGTCTCGCCGCCCTCGTTGGCCTCGCGCTCGATCGTGATGTCGGCGCCCATCTCGCGCAGCGTGGTCAGCAGCCCCGAGCGCAGCGGATTGGTCATCACGCTCTCGATCAGGATGTCCGAGCCCGGCACGATCAGCCCCGCCACCAGCGGGAAGGCGGCCGAGGACGGGTCCGCCGGCACGACGATCGGCGCCGCCTTCAGTTCCGGCTGGCCCTTCAGCACGATGCGCCGGCCATGTTCGCCCTCTTGCGTCACCGTGATCTCGGCGCCGAAATGCGCGAGCATCTTCTCGGTGTGGTCGCGGGTGGCTTCGGTCTCGATCACGGTGGTCTCGCCGGGCGCGGCGAGCGCGGCCAGCAGCACGGCCGACTTGATCTGCGCCGAGGCGACCGGCGGGCGATAGGTGATCGGGATCGCCTCCTTCGGGCCGCGCAGGGTCAGCGGCACGCGGCCGCCCTCCTGCTGCGAGACGACGACCGTGCCCATCTGCTCGAGCGGGTCGAGGATGCGCCGCATCGGCCGCTTGCGCAGCGAGGCGTCGCCATCGAAGGTCGTGGTGATCGGATGCGAGCCGCAGACGCCCATCATCAGGCGCGAGCCGGTGCCGGCATTGCCGAAATCGAGAACCTCGGATGGTTCGCGCAGGCCGCCGACGCCGACGCCCTGCACGCGCCAGGCGCCGGGCCCGTCATGATGGACGATGGCGCCGAGCGCGCGGGCCGCTGCGGCCGTGCGCATCACGTCCTCGCCTTCGAGCAGGCCGGTGACCTTGGTCTCGCCGATCGCCAGGAGGCCGAAGATCATCGCCCGGTGCGAGATCGACTTGTCGCCGGGCACGCGGACGCGGCCCTTCAGCGGCCCCCCGGCGCGGGCGGTGACGGGAACGGGGTCATGGTCGTGGGACACGGTGGGCGGTCTCTGCGGGCTGGCCGAAAGGAATGCAGAAAGGGCCGTAGCATGCCCGCGCGCGGCGCGCCAAGGCGCGGCCACGGCGGCTTGGCGAAAGGTCGCTTTCGGGCGCTCGCGGGGCGCGCCTTGAAAATCAACATTTGACAGCGCCGCCTACCCCGACTAACGGACGCGCCTGCTTTTCAAAACATGATAGTTGAAGGTCCGACGCAGTGGCGAAACCGGAACTCGGAACGAAGCGCGTTTGCCCGGTCACGGGCCGCAAATTCTATGACCTGAACAAGGACCCGATCGTCTCGCCCTATACGGGGCAGGCTTATCCGCGGGCCGTGTTCGAGCCGCAGGCTAAAGCTGCTGCCGCTGCAGTGGCGAAGCCCGAAGCCGATGAGGAAGACGAGACCGAGGCCGCCGATGGCGCCGTCGAGCTCGTTTCGCTCGACGAGGCCGATGCCGAGGCTTCGGAGAAGGAGGCCGTCGTCACCAGCGAGGACGATATCGAGGTCGAGGATGTCGGCGGCGATGACGAGGACGACACCTTCCTGGAAGAGGATGAGGAAGGCGACGACGACGTCTCCGACCTGATCGATGGCGACATCGAAGGCGACGAGGACAACTGATCCACAGCCTCGAAAAAAGATGACGACACGGCGACATTAAGCGCTTGTGTCTTCAGCCCGGGCCGCCTATAGAGCGCTTCGTCGCCGGCAGGGCGGCCCGGACGGAACCGCCGAGGCGGTACCAAAATCCGGTTGGTGATCGGTCCCCAAGCCGATCATCGCGAGTGGGGCCATAGCTCAGTTGGGAGAGCGCTTGAATGGCATTCAAGAGGTCGGCGGTTCGATTCCGCCTGGCTCCACCAAATCTCTTCCGAGACCCTGACAGGCTGGTGTTTCGGATCACGCTTCGGCGCTGCCCTGACATGTCGAACGCTTCCGGCCGATCTGGAACCTGATGGCATGATCCTTTGTCGCGCGTCACCTGATTCGCTCAAGGCTCGTCACGTATCGCAGGTCGGCCGCGCCTGGATGGCGGAAACGGGTAGGCACTTCTTCGCTCCCGCGTCATTCCTGCCGACACGTCCGTTCTGCTCCGCCGGAGGCCGCGAATCACCCAGCGGCTTGCCGCGCAAGCAATCGCGAAGATCGGTGTGAAAGCCGCCGCGTCGCACGCTCCATAGAAGGAGGCAGGAATGGCCAAACGCACCAAATCCAAAGCCCTGGATACCGAGTTCACCATGTTCGATGTCGTCTACGAGGACGGCTCGAGGACGTCGAACCGACGCGTTCTGACGTCGTTGCTCGGCGGCCTGGATGGCGATGAGCCCGCCCGGACCGCGATCGAGGAGCAGGACCAGGCCATCTCGGAGAAGTCGGGCAAGCCCCCCCTGGCGATTGCCACGCTCGTGCGGTCGTCCAAATCGGCGGTCGCGCCGGATGAGCGCAAGGATGGTCGGAAGAAGCGGTCGGCGTGAAAGCCTGCAACGACGGGGCTTGTCTTTCCTGAGGCGATGAGCGAGCACGCGGCCATGCCGCGCCGCTTGCAGGCGCGATCTGGAGGGCGTTTGGCCTGATGTCGGACCTGCAGACCATCCTGCGCGAGCCGCGCTACGATCTCGTCAAGACGCCGACGCCGCTCCAGCGTCTCTCAGGCTTCGAACGGAAGCTCGGCCGTCCCTGCCTCTACATGAAGCGCGACGACCTGATGGAGATCGGGCTCGGCGGCAACAAGCTGCGCAGCCTCGAATTCTGGTTGGGCGCCGCGCTCCGGGAGCGTGCCGACATCGTCCTCGTCGCCGGCGGGGCGGCGTCCAATCTCTGCCGCCTCACCGCAGCGGCAGCGACGATGGCCGGATTGGACTGCGTGATCATCCACAACGCCGAGGACAGCCCCGCAAATCGCGAGCGCTCCTTCCTGAACCGGCTGTTCGGCGCGGAAACCCGCTTCATCGGTCCGGTCGGCGAGGACGAGCGCGGAGCGGCGATGACGGTGGCGGCCGAAGAGCTGAATCGGCAGGGGCGCACGCCCTACATCGTCGGCGACGCCGTGCTCGGCGCGCTCGGTTATGTGCTGGCTGCTTTCGAACTGCACGAGCAGTCGCAGCGCGAAGCGGCACCTCTGCGCCACGTCTTCCTCGCGGGCTCGATGGGGCCGACCGAGGCCGGCTTCATCTTCGGCAACGCCATGCTCGGCCACCCTTTCCAGGTCCATCTCGTCAGCGTCGAGTACGAGCAGGCCGAACTGGAGGCGCGCATCCGCCGTATCTACGATGGCATTGCCGAGCGAACGGGTTTGGCGGTCGGCGGGCTCGACGAGGCGCCGCTGCACTACCACATGGCCCATCTCGGCGGCGGCTGGGGCGTTCCCACGCCGGAATCGGAAGCGGCCATCCTCGCCTTCGCCCGCACCGAGGGCATCCTGGTCGAGCATGTCTACACGGCGAAGACCTGCGCCGGTTTCCTCGATTTCGTCGCAAGCAACGCCATTCCGCAGAGCGAGCCGGCCTGCATCCTTCATACCGGCGGGACGGCCTCGCTGTTTGCCCAGCGCGAGCAGTTCCGCACCGTGAGCTGAAAGCGCTGGCTTCGGCTGCGATCAGAAGCGCGAGCGCGGCCGATAGGGTTGGGCCAGGTCGCGGGCATTGTTGAGCGCGAGCGCAAGCTCGGTGATATGCAGGGCAAGCGCGCCCGAGAAGCGCGGCGCCTCGCCGCGCCTGATCGCCTCGGCCTGATCCGCCACGCCGCGCATGAAGTCGATCTGTGAGGGAAAGCCGGGCAGGGCCTTGCTCGCCGGCTGAGCGGGATAGGGCAGCTTGCGCCCTGGAGTAGGCTTCCACGGCAGCACGCGCCCGAGCTTGGCTTCCGCCCGCGTCAGAAGCCGCCCGAGCAGTGGCCGGGGGGCATCGGTCTCCTCGACATGCACCGCGGAACGATTGTCCCAGAGATCGCGCACCGTCAGCGAGCCCTTCTCGGCGAAGATTTGCAGCGAACGGTCGCGCGGCGCGGCGAGCCCGTTGGTCAATCGCGCGACGACCCCGGAGCGGAAAGTCAGGCAGCCCACCGAGAAATCCGGCGCCATAGCGATATGCCCGGTGCCCGGCCCCTTGTCGGGGAAGCTCACGGCCGAGAAGGCGGTCAGGCTCTCGACCGGGCCGAACAGCGTCACCAGCCAGGACAGCGCGTAGCCGGCATGCTCCAGCGTGCAGCCGATCTCGAATTCGTGCAGTCCCGGCCAGGGCGCACCCGAGCGCGAGCGCCAGCTGGCCCATTTGTCTCGGAAGACCGGGCCGTCCTCCATCGCCGCATAGACCAGCCGCGGCGCACCGATCCGCCCGGAGCGCAAGGCCTCCTCGACGAGGCGATGCGTGTCGCTGAGCCCGTTGGCGGGGGCGGTCGCCAGCGTCAAACCGGCGGCCTCGGCCTGTGCGACCAGCGCCTCGGCCTGCGCCAGCTCCATTGCCAGCGGCTTCTCGCAATAGACATGCTTGCCGGCGACAAGCGCGCGGCTGGTGATCTCGTAATGGCTCTCCGGCGTCGTCAGATTGACGACGATCTGCACCACGGGATCAGCGAGCAGAACATCGAGATCGGGGTAGGCGGGGACATTGTGGAAGGCGCGGAAGGCTTCGAGCCGCGCCGCATCGCGATCCCACACGCCGGCGAGCGTGAGTGCCGGATGGTTCGCCAGCGTCGTCATGTAGTAGTCGGCGACGAAACCCGTGCCGACGATCGCGATCTTCATGCTTGAACCCGTTCCATCGACCCACAAGCCGATGGAACGGCCTCTATCAGGCAAGAATGAAGATCGGCTTTCGCGGAAGTACGATTTACGCCGCGCCGATGGCGTTCGACGGCGTCTGCCGGTCGGTGATCTGCTGGCCGAAGAGGCTCCCGGCGAGCTCGACCGCGAGACGGGCGGTCTGGCCGCGATCATCGAGGAACGGGTTGAGCTCGACGATATCCATCGACCGCACCAGCCCGGAATCGTGCAGCAGCTCCATCACGAGATGCGCCTCGCGATAGGTCGCGCCGCCCGGCACGGTGGTGCCGACGCCCGGCGCCAGCGGCGGGTCGAGGAAATCGACGTCGAAGGAGACATGCAGCACGCCGTTCGCGGCGCGCACCTTCTCGATGACCTGGCGGATCAGGACGCCGACGCCGTGCTCGTCGATGGCGCGCATGTCGGCGATATCGACGCCGCGTGCCTTCACGGCAGCCTTCTCCAGCGGATCGATCGAGCGGATGCCGAACAGGCTGAGCTGCTCATAGGCGATCGAGGCACGCGGCTCGGTGCCGAGCAGGTCGTCGAGCCCGGCCTCGCCGCAGAGGAAGGCCGAGGACATGCCGTGCATGTTCCCGGAGGGCGAGATCGCCGGCATGTTGAAATCGGCATGGGCGTCGAGCCAGAGCACGAAGAGCTTGCGGCCCTGCTCCTGCCAGTGGCGGGCAACGCCGTTGACCGAGCCCATCGACAGGCTGTGGTCGCCGCCGAGGAAGATCGGTGTGTCGCCGGAGCGGGCGAGTTCGTAGGCGCGGGCGCTGAGTGCGCGCATCCAGGCGGCGATCTCGTTGTAGAAGCGGGCATTGGCAGGTGCCGGGCCGTCGACCGGGGTCAGGTCGCGCGGCAGGATGTCACCGTGGTCGCTGACCGTGTAGCCGAGGTCTTCCAGCACGCGTGCGAGGCCGGCGGTGCGCAGGCCGGCCGGGCCCATCAGCGCGCCACGGCGCGAGGCGCCGACCTCGATGGGCGCGCCGAGCAGGGCGATGCGGCCCTGGGAAACGGGAGCGTTGGCTGAAGAGGCGGTCATTCCAGTGGTCCGTCTATGCGATTTCGGTAGGCGTCATGCGCCGACGCGCCGTCCATGGCCCATCGGCCTGCCCCTGTCGAGTGTTGTGGTCAGCGGCGCTTGAGCAGGATCATCTTCTCCTGCGTCATGTCGCGCATCGTGTAGGGGATGCCGCCGGTGCCATAGCCGGACACCCGTCGGCCGGCGAAGGGCATCCAGTCGGTGCGGAAGGTCGTGGGGTCGTTGACCATCACGGCGGAGGCGTCGAGCCGGTTCGCGGCGCGCAGGGCCACGTCGATGTCCTGTGCGAAGATACTGGCCTGGAAGGCGACGGGCAGGGCGTTGGCGCGCGCGATCGCGTCGTCGAGCTTGCTGTAGCGGTAGATCGCGACGACCGGGCCGAAGACCTCCTCGCTGGAGATGCGCGCTTCCGGATCGGGATCGATCAGTACGGTCGGCTCCAGCGTCGTCTCCGACAGGCGCTTGCCGCCGGTGGCGAGCCGCGCGCCGCCCTTCACAGCCTCGTCGATCCAGGAGGCGACGCGGTCGGCTTCCTTCGGGATGATCAGCGGCCCCACTTCGGTATCGGCCAAAGTGGGATCGCCGGTGCGCAGCTTCTTCACGCGGGCGACGAGCCGCTCGGTGAAGTCGTTGATAACAGCGTCATGGACATAGATCCGCTGCGTCGACACGCAGACCTGTCCGGCATGGTAGTAGCCGCCCTTCACGATAGGCTCGATGATCCCGTCGAGGTCGGCGCTCCTGTCGACGATCGCCGGCGCGACGCCGCCATGCTCCAGCGCCGAGCGGGCGCCATGGGCGAGCTTCGAATGCAGGTACCAGCCGACCTTGGCGGAGCCGATGAAGCTCAGGAAGGCGATGCGCGGATCGGTCGCGAACTTTTCCGCCAGCGCCGTCTCCTCGGGCACGAATGTCTGGCACCAGGCTTCCGGCAGGCCGGCCTCATGCACCAGCTTGACGAAATCGATGCAGGAGAGCGGCGTCGTGCCGGCGGGCTTGACGATGACCGGGCAGCCGACCGCGATCGCCGGCGCGACCTGATGCACGATCAGGTTGAGCGGGTGGTTGAAGGCCGAGATCGCCGCGACGATGCCGATCGGCTCCTTGGTGGTGAAGGCCCAGCGATCGGCGGCCGCCGCCGAGAGCCCCATCGGAATCTCGCGCCCGGCGAAGTTCCGCAGCTCTTCGGCCGCGTTGTAGACGCCGTCGACGGCGCGGTTCGCCTCGACGATCGCGTCCGGCAGCGGCTTGCCGCCCTCGCGCGCGATCTGCATGGCGAAATGGTCGCGCCTTGCTTCGAGGAGGCCGGCGAGCTTGCGCAGGATCGCGATGCGCTGATGCGGCTTCAGCCAATTGTCGCGATCCTTGAAGACGGCCTGCGCCGTCTGCAGCTTGCGTTCGAGCGCGGCCTCGTCATCGGTCTCGATCTCGGTGATCGGGGCGCGGTCATAGGCCTGAACAACCTGGAGCATGGTTTTTCTCCAAAGAGTGTCGCGGGTCATCCCGGACGGAGCGAAGCGAAGATCCGGAATCCATTCCTGAACCGTTTTTGGAAGCGCTCCGGCATGGATCCCGGGTCTCCCTTCGGTCGCCCGGGATGACCCGTGGTGAGCGATGAAGCGCGGCTTAAGCCAGATCGACGTCCGGCACCTTGTTCCTGAGTTCCTCCACGAGGACGCGGGTGTTCTCGGAGTAATCGATCGGGCAATCGACGAGATGGACGCCACCGCCCTTGAAGGCGGCTTCCAGCGTCGGCACCAGCGCCTCGGCCGAAGTCACGCGCGAGCCCTTGGCGCCATAGGCCTCGGCATAGCGCACGAAGTCCGGGTTGCCGAAGGTCATGCCGTAATCGGGGAACTGATCGACGGCCTGCTTCCAGCGGATCATGCCATAGGCGCCGTCATTGAGGACGAGCACGACGAGGTTGAGCCCGAGCCGGACCGCCGTCTCCATCTCCTGCGAGTTCATCATGAAGCCGCCATCGCCGCAGACGGCCATGACGCGCCGCTCGGGATGGAGCATCGCCGCCATCATCGCCGAGGGCAGGCCGGCCCCCATCGTCGCCAGCGCATTGTCGAGCAGCAGCGTGTTGGCGACATGGGTGCGGTAGTTCCGCGCGAACCAGATCTTGTACATGCCGTTGTCGAGACAGACCATGCCGTCCTCCGGCATCACCGCGCGCACGTCATGGACGAGCCGCTGCGGCGTCACCGGGAAGCGGTCCTCCTCGGCGCGGGCGTTGATCTTGGCCAGGATTTTCTGGCGCCGCTCCAGCATCTGCGTCTGTTCGGGCAGCTTGCCTTCCAGCCGGTCGGCGAGCCCTGTCATGGTGACGCCGATATCGCCGATCACCTCCGCGTCGGGATGGTAGACCTGCTCGACATTGGCGGACTGGAAGCCGAGATGGATCACCTTCGGCCCGCCGGCATTGCGCATCAGGAAGGGCGGCTTCTCGATCGTGTCGTGCCCGACCGCGATGATGAGGTCGGCCGCGGCGATGGCCTCATGGACATAGTCGCCCTCGGAGAGCGCGGCCGTGCCGAGATAGAGGTTTGAGCCGCCGGTGACGGCGCCCTTGCCCATCTGGGTGTTGAAGAAGGGCAGGCCGATGCGGCGTACCGCGGCCGAGAGCGGCTCGACCAGCCGCGGCCGGTTGCCGGCGGCGCCGATCATCACCAGCGGCCGCTTGGCGGCGAGGATCATCGCAGCCGCGCGATCGAGCGGAGCCGCCGGCGCGACCGGCCGGTCGAGCGGGTGGACCGGGATCAGCGGGGCATCCTCGACCTCCTCGGCCGCGACATCCTCTGGCAATTCGAGATGGACCGGGCCCGGCCGCTCCTCCATCGCGACGCGGAAGGCATCGCGCACCACGGAGGGAATGCTGGCGGGGCTGACGATCTGGCGCGTCATCTTGGTCAGCGGGCGCATCGAGGCGACGACATCGACGATCTGGAAGCGCGCCTGCTTGGCGGTCATGATCGCCTTCTGCCCGGTGAGCAGGATCATCGGCATCGCCCCGAGATGGGCATAGGCTGCGCCGGTCGAGAAATTCAGCGCGCCCGGTCCGAGCGTCGCGATGCAGACGCCGGGGCGGCCGGTGAGGCGTCCATGCGTCGCGGCCATGAAGGCTGCGGCCTGCTCGTGCCGCGTCAACACCAGCTCGATCTTCGACTTGCGCAGGGATTCGACGACGTCGAGATTTTCCTCGCCGGGAACGCCGAAGACGCGGTCGACGCCCTCGTTCTCAAGCGCCTCGACCAGAAGATCGGAACCCTTCTTCATCGCCCGTGCCTTTCGCGGAGACAGCCTCGTCGAACGGCAAGGCTAGGCCTTCGACGTAGGAAGGCAACCGGGGGCGTGTCAGGGCGCGCAGCACATGGCAGTCCTGCCCGGCCGCGACTTGAAGCGCATGTTCCGATACCGGCTCAGGCCGCCTGCTTCAGCGCGATCTCGAAGGGCGAGAAGGTCACCGCGCCGCCCTGCACCGCGACCAGCGTGTTGCAGGGCAGGGCCTGCCAGCATTCGCGGGCGGCATCGACCGGCTCCGAGGCGACGACGACGCTGTCGGGCCGCTCGCAGACATAGAGGCTCGGCGGCTTCGTATCGGAGGACCAGCGGATTGCATGGATGCTGTCGCCATCGGCGAGGGCGGCGGCGCAGCGCAAGGGTTCGCGGATGCCGGCCTGCTGCATCAGCGCGAGCGCGTCCGACAGGGCGGCGGCGAGCGCCTGCCCCGGGGCCATGCCTTCCGCGAGATGGGATAGCGCGAGCAGGAAGATGGCTTCGGAGTCGGTCGTGCCGGCGCGGGCGCTGTAGAGCGAATCCGGAATCAGCGCCTCGAGCCGGCGGCGGATCGTGCCGTAGCCGCCGATCTGGCCGTTATGCATGAAGAGATAGCGGCCATGGACGAAGGGGTGGCAGTTCGCCCGCGTCGTCGCCGTGCCGGTGGCGGCGCGGACATGGGCGAAGAACAGATGCGAGCGCACCTGCCGCGCGATCGAAAGCAGATTCTCGTCGGACCAGGCGGGCCTGACCTCGCGATAATGGCCCGGCTCCGGCCGCTCGCCATACCAGCCGACGCCGAACCCGTCGCCATTGGTGCCGGTCTTGGCCTCTTCGGCATGGAGCGACTGATGGATCAGCGAGTGGCAGGGCGAGGCGACGAAATCCTCGAGGAAGACGGGAACGCCGGAATAGGCGAGGAAACGGCACATCGGCGCCTCGAATCGACGGTTGGAAGCGAGCCGGAGAATAATGTTCTCCGAAGATGAACGCGAACATAACGTTTCTTCGCCGAGGCGGCGAGGTCGGTCCCGGCACGCAATCTGCTGCTGCGAAAACAGGCAGTCGCGCACTTCGCCTTTGGTCCAATGGATAAGGCCCGCACAGTCTTGCGTGCAGCGCATCCCTCCTATACCGATCCAGCGCATAAACTGCGCATAAACACGAACCGGCCTGACATATCCGGTCCATGGCGCCTCTCGACGGGAGCGGGAATGTGAAGGGTCTCCTTGGCATCAGCCGGGTCATCGACGTGGTCAACGGCTTCATCGGCAGGAAAGTCGCCTGGCTGATCCTGATTGCGGTTATCGTCGCGGCCGGCAACGCGATCATCCGCAAGACCTTCAACTGGTCATCCAATTCTCTGCTCGAGCTGCAATGGATGCTGTTCGGCGCGGTCTTCCTGATGTGCGCGTCATGGACGATGCAGGTGAAGGAGCACATCCGCATCGACATCGTGAATGCCACGCTGCCGAAGCGCGTCCGCCAATGGATCGAACTGCTGGGTCATACGCTCTTCCTGATGCCGTTCTGCCTGCTGATCGTCTACCATTCCTGGCCGTTCTTCATGCGCTCCTACGCCATCAACGAGCAGTCGCTCTCGGCTGGCGGCCTGCCGCAATGGCCGGCCAAGGGCCTCGTCGTCATCGGCTTCGTGATGCTGACCTTCCAGGGCATCTCCGAGATCATCAAGACGATCGCGATCATGCGCGGCGATCTCGAGGACGATGAGGCGGCGCTCGGCCATGCCGCGGCGGCCGAGGCGGAAGCCCAGCGCCTGCTCGACCAAGCCAAGGAACAGGGCCTCGCCTCGTGAGCGGCCCGCAAGAAGTCCGGAACCGTCCCATGCACGCTCATCGCCTTCCGCGCGTCGCCGGCCTGCTGCTCGCGCTCACGCTCCTCGCCTTCTTCGGCCTCCATACCGGCGACGCCTTCGCGGCGGGCGGCGGCATCGGAGACTTCCTGCGCGTCAACATGGCGCCGGTTATGTTTGCCGCCCTCGTCGTCTTCCTGCTGCTCGGCTATCCCGTGGCCTTCGCGCTCGCCGCCAACGGCCTGCTCTTCGCGCTGATCGGCATCGAGCTCGGCATGTTCCAGGAGAACTTCCTCCAGGCCCTGCCCGAACGCATCTACGGCACGATGAACAACGACGTGCTGCTGGCCGTGCCGTTCTTCACATTCATGGGCCTGGTCCTCGAGCGTTCCGGCATGGCCGAGGACCTGCTCGACACCATCGGCCAGCTCTTCGGGCCGATCCGCGGCGGCCTCGCCTATGCCGTGATCTTCGTCGGCGCGCTTCTTGCCGCGACCACCGGCGTCGTCGCGGCCTCGGTGATCTCGATGGGCCTGATCTCGCTGCCGATCATGCTGCGCTACGGCTATGATCGGCGCCTCGCCTCGGGTGTCATCGCGGCCTCTGGCACGCTCGCGCAGATCATCCCGCCCTCGCTCGTCCTGATCGTGCTCGCCGACCAGCTCGGCCGCTCGGTCGGCGACATGTACGAGGGCGCCTTCCTCCCCGGCCTCGTGCTCTCGGCGATGTATGCCGGCTACGTCTTCCTCGTCACCATGGTCTATCCCAATCGCGCGCCCGGCCTGCCGCCGGAAGCGCAGACCCTGCGCGATGCCGACGGCAAGACGCGGCGCCTGTCGCTGCTGGTTGTGGCACTGCTCTCGCTCGCGCTGGCCTATGGCTACATGAAGCTCTTCACCAAGCTGACGGCGGGCGCCGATTTCGTCATCCTGACGATGTCGCTGATGGTGGCGATCTCCTTCGTCATCGCGCTGGTCAACAAGCTCCTGGGTCTTGGCCTGCTCTCGCGCATGACCGAGCAGGTCGTCTTCGTGATGGTGCCGCCGCTGGCGCTGATCTTCCTGGTGCTGGGCACGATCTTCATCGGTGTCGCCACGCCGACGGAAGGCGGCGCGATGGGCGCCGCCGGCGCGATCCTGCTCGCCTATGGCAAGAAGCGCATGACCTTCGACCTGCTCCGGCAGGCCACGGAATCCACGGCCAAGCTCTCGGCCTTCGTGCTCTTCATCCTGGTCGGCGCGCGCGTATTCTCGCTGACCTTCTACGGCGTCAACGGCCATCTCTGGGTCGAGCATCTGCTGGTCGGGCTGCCCGGCGGCGCGACGGGCTTCCTGATCGTCGTCAACGTGATGGTCTTCCTGCTCGCCTTCTTCCTCGACTTCTTCGAGCTGGCCTTCATCGTCGTGCCGCTGCTCGGACCGGCCGCGGAGAAGCTCGGCATCGACCTGATCTGGTTCGGCGTCATCCTCGGCGTGAACATGCAGACCTCGTTCATGCACCCGCCCTTCGGCTTCGCCCTGTTCTTCCTGCGCTCGGTCGCGCCGAAGAACGCCTACAAGGATCGTGTCACCGGCCGGATGATGGAGCCGGTCACCACCGGCCAGATCTACTGGGGCGCGGTGCCCTTCGTGGTGATCCAGTGCATCATGGTCGCGCTCGTCGTGATCTTCCCGAGCATGGTGATGCACTACAAGGCCTCGGCCGTGCAGCTCGACCAGAAGGCGATCGACAAGCAGTTCGACTCGATCCAGATCCCCGGCCTCGGCAGCACGGGCCTGCCGGGCGGCTTCGACCTGAACGCGCCGCCGGTCATCGGCACGCCGCCCAAGCCATAAGGCGGGTCGTGTCGTGACGAGAGCGGCCGGCAGGCTCATTGCAATGGCGTCACTCGCGTTCATGGCGACGCCGGGTTCAGCCTTCGCGGCGGGCGATATCGGCGGTGCCGGCATGGGGGGCGGCTGGGCCTTGCCCTTCGCCGGCATGCTGCTCTCGATCGCGCTGGGGCCCGTGCTGTTCCCGCATCTCTGGGAGCATCATTACGGCAAGTTCGCAGCCTTCTGGGCCGCGCTGACGCTGGTGCCGCTCGTCCTGCTGCGCGGCGTCGATCCGGCGCTGGGCGCGCTGCTGCACACGGCGCTGCTCGACTACATCCCCTTCATCATCCTGCTCTTCGCGCTCTTCACCATCGCGGGCGGCATCCTGATCTCGGGCAACCTGCACGGAACGCCGGCGACCAACACGGTGCTGCTGGCGATCGGTACGGCACTGGCGAGCTTCGTCGGCACGACCGGCGCCTCGATCATCATGATCCGGCCCGTGCTGCGCGCCAATGACGACCGGCGCTTCAACGTCCATGTCGTCGTCTTCTTCATCTTCCTGGTCTCGAATATCGGCGGCTCGCTGACGCCGCTCGGCGACCCCCCGCTCTTCCTCGGCTTCCTGCGCGGCGTCGACTTCTTCTGGACCACGACGCATCTGCTGCCCGAGACGGCTTTTGCGGTCGCCGTACTGCTCGCCCTGTTCTACGCGCTCGACAGTTGGTTCTTCCGCAAGGAGGAGGGCTTTCCGAAGCTCAAGGACCCGACGCCGGATCGTGCCATCAAGCTCTGGGGCAAGGTCAATATCCTGCTGCTGGCCGGCGTCATCGCCGCGATCCTGATGTCGGCGAACTGGAAGCCGGGCGTGGCCTTCACCGTCCATGGCGTTCCCGTCGAGGGCCAGAACCTGTTACGCGACGTCGCCCTGCTCGTTCTCGCCGGCCTCTCGCTCAAGCTGACGCCCGGCCCGATCCGCGCCGGCAACGAATTCTCCTGGGGGCCGATCAAGGAGGTCGCCAAGCTCTTCGCCGGCATCTTCATCTGCATCATCCCGGTGCTGGCGATGCTGCAGGCGGGCAAGAACGGCGCCTTCGCTTCGCTGGTTGCGCTGGTCAGCAATGCCGATGGCAGCGCCAATACGGTCGCCTATTTCTGGCTGACCGGCATGCTCTCGTCCTTCCTCGACAACGCGCCGACCTATCTCGTCTTCTTCGAGCTGGCGGGCGGCGATCCCAGGGCGCTGATGACGACGGGGGCGCTGACGCTGGCGGCGATCTCGGCGGGCGCGGTCTTCATGGGCGCCAACAGCTATATCGGCAACGCCCCGAACTTCATGGTCTACGCCATCGCCAAGGACCGGAAGGTGAAGATGCCGAGCTTCTTCGGCTACATGCTCTGGTCCGGCGCGATCCTGATCCCGCTCTTCGTGGTGCAGACGCTGCTGTTCTTCCGGTAAAGGAAGGGTGTCTCCCGTGCGCGCCGCAGCATGCAATGCTGCTGCGCAGACACGGGACCGTCCGACGAAAGAGGCGCTTCCTCTGCGCGCTCGGAAAAGGTGCCCTATCCTGCCGCCGGTCCCGTGTCTGCGCAGCGGCACTTCGCGCCGCAGCGCGCACGGGATGACAGCGGTGGTCACTGCCGCCCAGTCGGCACGCCCTCCCGGATCTTCTCGGAGAAATGCGGATCGTCAGGCGAGATGCTGCGGGCGCGTTCGCTGATGCTGCCGAGGCGGGTGAGTTCCGCGAGCGGGATGTCCTGCCGGATCGCGCCGGTATCCCGGAGATAGCCCGGCAGATAGCCGGAGAGCAGCACGCGCGGATCGGTCGGCAGCGGAAACCGCCAGCCCGGCGTCACCGTCCCCGCGAGATGATAGACCACCGTCGTGCAATTGGTCGTCAGCGTGTTGTACCAGCGCGGCTTGGCGGCGAGCGCGTTGATGTCGTCGACATAGGCGAGGAACAGGCCGCGCGCCTGCGCCGCTCCGGCGCTGAGCCGGTAGAGGCGGACGTCCTCCCGCCGCGCATGGGTCCGCAGCGCCACGATGTCGCGCTCGTCGGCGGCGACATAGGCCATCTCGTACCTGCGGAAGAAGCCGGCCAGCGCCGACCACTCCTCGCCCTTCTCGCGCCGGACCTCGATCGAGAAGGTCAGTGGCACGGCATCCGTGAAGGTGAAGCTCACCAGCAGATGTGCGATCGCCTCGCCCGACCAGTAGCTCAGGAAGATGTCGGCGCCGCTGAGCTTCGACAGGTCATAGCGCCGGGTCTCCCAGCGCTGGTCGTAATCCGTCTCCGAGCGCCAGCGGAAATCGCGAAGATTGGAGACGGTGATCGCCTCGCCTTCGCGCGCGATGATGGGCAGCCGCGCGAGTTCGGGAATCCAGTCGCGGTCATGCGAGGGCTGGAGGCTGCTCCACCAACCGAGCAGGCCGACGAAGACCATGGCGAAGCCGAGCGACAGGCGCGCATCGCTGGTCCAGATGCCAACCAGCCCAGCGAGCGCGGCGATGCCAAAGCCGATCGCCGCGACGATTCCCGTCGTGCCCGTCAGGCGGAACAGCAGGAAGCCCACGCTCCAGGCGGCGGCGCCGAGAATAACGAGGGTGAGGAGAAGTTTCAGCACAATGAAAAAGAGGCGGCTCATGGCCGCCTCTCGTAGCATAGTCTGGAGAGTTTGACCTCAGGCGGCGAGCGAGCTCGTCGGTGCGGCGGCCTTCACGGCGTCATCGACATGGTCCTCGAACTTGGCGAAGTTCTTGGCGAACATCTCGACGAGGTTCTTGGCTGTCTCGGCGAAGGCGGCCTTATCGGCCCAGGTCTTGACCGGGTACAGGATATGCGGCTCGACGCCGGGCACCGAAGTGGGGACGGCGAAACCGAAATAGGGATCGCGGCGGAAGTCGGCGCGGTTGAGCGAGCCGTCGAGCGCCGAGGAGAGCAGGCGGCGCGTCACGCGGATCGGCATGCGCCGGCCGGTGCCGTATTTGCCGCCGGTCCAGCCGGTATTCACCAGCCAGCAATCGACATGATGCTTGGCGATGAAGTCACGCAGCAGGTTGGCGTATTCCGACGGATGCCGCGGCAGGAAGGGCGAGCCGAAGCAGGTCGAGAACTCGGGTTCGACGCCGGTCAGCCCGCGCTCCGTTCCGGCGACCTTGGCGGTGTAGCCGGAGAGGAAGTGGTACATCGCCTCGGCCGGGGTCAGCTTGGCGATCGGCGGCATCACGCCGAAGGCGTCGGCGGTCAGCATCACGATGTTCTTCGGGATGCCGGCGCGGCCGGTGCGCGAAGCGTTGGGAATGAAGTCGAGCGGATAGGCCGAGCGGGTGTTCTCGGTCTTGGTCTGGTCGTCGAAATCGACCTCGCGCGTCAGCGGGTCCATGACGATGTTCTCGAGCACCGTGCCGAAGCGCAGCGAGGCCGCGTGGATCATCGGCTCGGCCTCGGCCGAGAGACGGATCGTCTTGGCGTAGCAGCCGCCCTCGAAATTGAAGATGCCGTCCTTCGACCAGCCATGCTCGTCGTCGCCGATCAGCGTGCGCTCGGGATCGGCCGAAAGCGTGGTCTTGCCGGTGCCGGACAGGCCGAAGAAGATCGCGGAATCGTCCTTGGAGCCGACATTGGCCGAGCAGTGCATCGGCACCACGCCCTTGGTCGGCAGGACGTAGTTCAGATAGGTGAAGACCGACTTCTTCATCTCGCCGGCATAGGCCGAGCCGCCGATCAGCACGATCTTGCGGGTGAAGTCGATGGCGACGACGGTCTCGCTGCGGCAGCCATGGCGCTTCGGATCGGCCTTGAAGCTCGGCAGATCGACGATCGTCATCTCCGGCACATAGGCGTTGATCTCGTCGCGCGGCGGGCGGATCAGCAGGTTGCGGATGAACAGCGAGTGCCAGGCCATCTCGGTGAAGACGCGGGCCTTGACGCGATGGACGGGGTCGGCGCCGCCATAAAGATCCTGCGCGAAGAGCTCCTTGCCCTCGGCATGGGCGAGGAAGTCGCCGAGCAGCGTCTCGAAATGCTCCGGGCTCATCGCCTGGTTGTTCTCCCACCAGACGGTGTTCTCGGTCAGCGCGTCGCGCACCGTGAACTTGTCCTTCGGCGAGCGGCCGGTATGGGTGCCGGTATCGGCGCAGAGCGCGCCGCCGCGGGCGAGCCGGGATTCGCCGCGGTCCAGCGATTCCTCGTAGAGCTGCGGCGCATCCAGGTTCCAGTGCACGGCCTTCAGCTTGCGGAAGCCGAAGCCCTCGGCGCCTTGGGCGGCGTTGAACTGACCGATATTGTCCACTGAATTCCTCCGGAGGCCGCCATGCTCTCGGCGGCCCGTTGTCTTCACGAATGCGCATGGGCCGGTGGCAGGGCCCGGGCGTCGAAGGCGAGGCCGTGAGGCCACGATGGGTCTTTACGGCGATGCGGCCTTTCGCTCAAGTCATTGAAAAGACCTGATGACCTTGCGTCGGCTCCTAAATCGATTGAATTTCAACCTGTGGTAAATGGCCGCGCGGTCCCGCGGCCGTTCTGTTTCCAAGGCGATTTTCGGGGTGTCACGCGGCCTGGGTGCGCGCTTTCGTGGCAAGTTCCGCCAGGACGCGCCTGAGGCCGCCGGGGCCGTCCACCGAGGCCGGGAACGGCAGGCGCAGCGTCGCGCTGCCCAGTGCCATATCGAGTCCGTCTGGGTCGAGCCCGATGGCACGCCAGTCTCCGGCCTTGGCGCCGAGCAGCCCCGTCGCATAGAGGCCGACCGCGTCGGCATGGTCCTCGTTCATATGCGCGACGGCGCCGGCCTCGACCTCCGCAAGCGCCGCGGCATGGGCAGGGTCGCTCATCAGGTCGGCCGGTGTCGGCGCAAAGGCGCGGGCGAAGCCGCCATTGAGGCTGGCCCCTTCGATGTCGAGGGCGAAGAAGGCGAAATCCGGGAAATCGGCATAGAGCGCCGATTTCGGCTGGCGCGCGAGATAGCGGCGGCGGATGCGGGCGCCGTCCTCGCTCTCGCGCTCTATCCTGCGCGCGCGGACCTTCAACGTGATCCGGGCATGGGCGAGCGGATCACCCTTGCCGCCGGGCGAGATCAAGAGCGAGGCGCGCGGATCGCCTGCGATGTTGGCGGTGTGGGCGGCGAGGCTCGAGATCAGGATGACCGGCGTGCCGTCGATGTCGGTGGCGAGCCCGACGAGACTCGCGGAGGGATGGCCATCGGGGCCGAGCGTGGCCAGAGCGGCGGAGCGGGCTTCGCGCAGCAGGCCCTTGGCTTCCGCGCGGACCGCCTCGTCCATCGGCTGAATCACGTCTTTGGCGGCCTTCGCCATGGAACCTCACTCCGATTTCCGGCCTGTGATACGGGGTCATAGGCAAATCGCCACGCCCCGGCTAGATTGCCGCCATGCTTTGGCCCCTCTCGCGCGGGAGGGGAACCCTGTATTGCAACGAGAACAAGAGACGAAAGCCTTATGCCAACGATTGCGCTGGTCGACGACGACCGCAACATCCTGACATCGGTTTCGATCGCCCTCGAGGCCGAGGGCTATCGCATCATGACCTATACGGACGGTGCCTCGGCCCTCGACGGCCTCAAGCAGAACCCGCCCGACCTCGCGATCTTCGATATCAAGATGCCGCGCATGGACGGCATGGAGCTGCTGCGACGGCTGCGCCAGAAATCCGATCTGCCGGTCATCTTCCTGACCTCGAAGGACGAGGAGATCGACGAGCTCTTTGGTCTCAAGATGGGCGCCGACGACTTCATCCGGAAGCCGTTCTCGCAGCGCCTGCTGGTCGAGCGCGTCAAGGCGATCCTGCGCCGTGCCGGAGCCAAGGACGTGACCGCCGCCCCCCGCCCCGAGGATGCCAAGGCGCTTGAGCGCGGCCTGCTGCGCATGGACCCCGAGCGCCATACCTGCACCTGGCGCGGCGAGCCGGTGACGCTGACCGTCACCGAGTTCCTGATCCTGCAGTCGCTGGCGCAGCGCCCGGGCGTGGTGAAGAGCCGCAATGCCCTGATGGACGCCGCCTATGACGACGAGGTCTATGTCGACGACCGCACCATCGACAGCCACATCAAGCGCCTGCGCAAGAAGTTCAATCAGGTCGATGCCGAGTTCGACATGATCGAGACGCTCTACGGCGTGGGCTATCGCTTCAAGGAAGTCTGAGGCTAAAGCATTTTCGAGCGAAGCGGGTGCCGGTACGCGTGAAGAACCGAAGGTCCGCGTCAGCGAATATGCGATAAGGCCGAAGAGTTCTAAGGCGAGCGCGCGCCGGATTCGCCGCCGCCGTCATCCCGAGCGGAAAGCAAGCCGCAGCCATGGCAACCGTCGACAACGAGGCTAGAGCGTCCGCGCCGCCTGCCGGCTGGCGCGCCGTGCTGCGCCGCCGCATTGGCATTGCCTGGCGGCGCCTGGCGCGCGCGGTCTCGTTGCGTGCCGCCTCCAGCCTGACGCGGCGCATCCTCGTCCTCAATCTCGGCGGGCTCGTCGCGCTGCTGATCGGCTTCCTCTACCTCAACCAGTTCCGCGAGGGGCTGATCGAGGCCCGCGTCCAGAGCCTTCTCACCCAGGGTGAGATCATCGCCGGTGCGATCGCCTCCTCGGCCACGGTCGAGATCGACACGATCACCATCGATCCCGACAAGCTCCTGCAGCTTCAGGCCGGCGAGAGCGCGGGCATTGCCGAGGATCCGCTCGATTTCTCGATCAATCCCGAGAAGGTGGCGCCGCTCCTGCGCCGCCTGGTGACGCCGACCAAGACCCGCGCGCGGGTCTACGACAAGGACGGCATGCTCACCATCGACTCGCGCAGCCTCTATTCGCGCGGCGACGTGTTGCGCCTGGATCTGCCGCGCGTCGGCGAGCCCGACGAGCCGCCGCTGCTGGAGCGTACCTGGAACATGCTCCGCAACCGGCTCGGCAAGGCGGATGTCCCGGCCTATGACGATTTCGAGAACGCCAACGGCAAGTCCTATCCGGAGGTCGCTCGCGCTCTGAACGGTGCGCCGGCGAGCGTCGTGCGTGTCAACACCCGCGGCCAGACCATCGTCTCGGTCGCTGTGCCCGTGCAGCGTTTCCGCACCGTGAAGGGCGCCCTGCTGCTGTCGACCCAAGGCGGCGACATCGATGCGGTCATCGCCGCCGAACGCTTTGCGATCTTCCAGGTTTTCGCTGTCGCGGCCGGCGTGATGATCGTGCTCTCGATCCTGCTCGCTGGCACCATCGCCGAGCCGATCCGCAAGCTCGCAGACGCCGCCCAGCGCGTGCGCCGCGGCGTCAAGTCGCGCGAGCAGATCCCGGATTTCAGCAGCCGGCATGACGAGATCGGCCATTTGTCCGGCACGCTGCGCGATATGACCAAGGCGCTCTACAGCCGCATCGAGGCGATCGAGAGCTTCGCGGCCGACGTCGCGCATGAACTGAAGAACCCGCTGACCTCGCTGCGCAGCGCCGTCGAGACCCTGCCGCGCGCCAAGACGGACGATGCCCGCGGTCGGCTGATGGCGGTGATCCAGCACGATGTCCGCCGGCTCGACCGGCTGATCTCGGATATCTCCGACGCCTCGCGGCTCGATGCCGAGCTTGCCCGCGACGATTCCGCCCCGGTCGATGTCGCGCAAGTGCTCGGCGCCGTCGTGACGATCCAGAACGAGACGCGGCGCGAGGGCCAGCCCAAGATCGAGCTGAGCAGCGACCGGCGCAGCCAGCGCCTCGGCGACGACGCCTTCTTCGTGCTCGGCCACGATTCCCGCCTCGGCCAGGTCCTGGTTAATCTGATCGACAACGCCCGCTCCTTCTCGCCGCCCGACAAGCCGGTGAAGGTCATGCTCTCGCGCGTCGCCAACGACGTGCTGGTCACCGTCGAGGACGAGGGGCCGGGCATCGAGCCGCACGCGCTGGAGCGCATCTTCGAGCGCTTCTATACCGACCGCCCGAACGAGGGCTTCGGCCAGAATTCCGGCCTGGGCCTTTCGATTTCGCGCCAGATCGTCGAGGCGCATCGCGGCACGATCCGGGCCGAGAACCGCCTGGGGCCGATCGGCCCGGATGGCGAGGCACAGCGCCTCGGCGCCCGCTTCATCGTCTGCCTGCCGGCAGCCTATACCCATGCGGCCTGAGGCCGGGATGGCCGCGATGCCCATGCGAGAGCGAACCCGTATCCACGCGACCGTCATCGCTGTCGGCGAAGCCGGCATCCTGATCCGCGGCGCTTCGGGCACCGGCAAGTCCACGCTCGCGCTTGCGCTGATCGCTTTGGCCTCGCAGGCGGGCCGCTTCGCCCGGCTTGTCGCCGACGACCGCGTTGAGCTTGTGGCAAAAGGTGGGCGGCTGCTGGCGCGGCCCGTCGCGCCGCTGGAGGGGATCGTCGAGCGGCGTGGGCTCGGCCTCACGCCCGAGCCGCATACGGGCGCGATCGTGGTCCGGCTCATCGTTGATCTGGCGGCCGAGGAGCCGGCGCGGATGCCGGAGCCGGAGGATCTCGTCGACAACCTCGCCGGCATCGACCTCCCGCGCCTGCGCATGACAGGGCGCGCCGGCGACGAGAGACTTGCGTTGAACGCGCTGGACTTATTCACAGAGGCCGAACGCTAACCACGATTTCGACAAGTTTGACGGTCGACGGCTTGCGTATACCGCGCTCCTGACGCATAAACCGCGACCTTGTCCGGGCGCTTGTGGCGCTCTCCGGTGCTGGATTGAATGATCGGACTGGTCCTCGTGACGCATGGGCATTTGGCGACGGAGTTCCGCGCTGCGCTCGAACACGTCGTCGGCCCCCAGAATAACCTCGCCACCATCGCCATCGCTCCCGATGACGACATGGAGAGCCGCCGCCGCGACATCATCGCGGCCGTCGAGCAGGTCGAGACCGACCGCGGCGTCATCATCCTCACCGACATGTTCGGCGGCACGCCCTCGAACCTGGCGATCTCGGTGATGGAGCCGGGCCGTATCGACGTCGTCGCCGGCGTCAACCTGCCGATGCTCATCAAGCTCGCCAGCGTGCGCGAGGAGAAGACCCTCGACGAAGCCGTCACCAGCGCGCAGGATGCGGGACGGAAATACATCACGGTCGCCAGCCGCGTGCTGGCCGGCAAGTAACGACGCCGAGAGGGGCGGATGGACGAAGACTGCGACTGCCCCGAAGTCGAAATCCCCAACGGCGCGCTCTACGGCGAGTTCGAGATCGTCAACAAGAAGGGGCTGCACGCCCGCGCCACGGCGAAATTCGTGCAATGCGCCGCGCGCTACGAGGCCGACATCACGGTCAGCCGCTGTGGCGAGACGGTGGGTGCGACCTCGATCATGGGCGTCCTGACGCTCGGCGCCGGCATCGGTTCGACCATCACCATCGTCGCCAAGGGCGCCGAGGCGAAGCCCGCGCTCGATGCGCTCGCGGCCCTGATCGCCGACAAGTTCGGCGAGGGGGAATAGGCCTGATACGGTTGACCGGTCGGCTCTGACCTTAAAGTTCGATGCCTCAACCTTTGCTGTGCAGGGTGCGAGCTAAGGCGGTTCGAATGAGGGGGTATCGGTGGCCGAGCAGGTGGAGCGATTTGTTTATTCCGACCACGCCAAAGAGATGCTGCGCGAACGCAGCATCGAGAGCGAATGGGTCGAACGGACGATTCTCGGCCCGGACGCGGTCGAAAGAGATCCAAAGCATGCCGACCGGGTCAGGGCATACAAGGCCTTGCCGGAGCGCGACGGGAGAGTTCTGCGTGTGGTATATGTCGAGTTGGGGGAAGCGTATCGCGTGATCACGCTCTTTCTCGACCGGAGTCGCAGACGATGAAGACCCACTACGATACCGAGGTGGACGCCCTCTATCTTCGGTTCGCCGATGTGCCGGTGAGCGATAGCGAGGAAGTGCGTCCCGGCATCATCTTCGACTATGACGCTGATGGCAGGATCGTCGCGGTCGAAATTCTGGATGCGACCGAGCATCTCGCGAGCGGCGCGGATCTGTCGAAGTTGGTTGCAGCCTGATCTATCCGGGCTAGTCACGGTCCGCATATAAAGACATCTTTATATCTTTGATTGCTATCCGCTCCGTGCGCTGCTAGAGAGCGCGCCATCATTCAGGCTGAGCGATTGGAGCCCCCCGTGTCGGATTACATCGTCAAGGACATCTCGCTTGCGGATTACGGCCGCAAGGAAATCAACATGGCCCAGGACGAGATGCCGGGCCTGATGGCGATCCGCGCCGAGCACAAGGGCAAGGCCCCGCTCAAGGGCGCCCGCATCGCCGGCTGCCTGCACATGACCATCCAGACCGCCGTGCTGATCGAGACCCTGAAGGAACTCGGCGCCGACGTGCGCTGGTCGTCCTGCAACATCTTCTCGACCCAGGACCATGCCGCCGCCGCGATCGCAGCGTCCGGCACCCCGGTCTTCGCCATCAAGGGCGAGACGCTGGAGGAATACTGGGAGTACGTGCTGAAGACCGCGACCTGGGGCGACGGCGGCACGCCGAACATGATCCTCGACGACGGCGGCGACCTGACCATGCTGATCATCCTCGGCGCCGAGGCCGAGGCCGGCAAGGCCGAGTTCCTGGACAAGCCGGGCAATGAGGAAGAGACGATCTTCTTCAAGCTGATCAAGCGCGAGCTCAAGGCCAATCCGGGCTGGTTCACCAAGACCCGCGCTGCGATCAAGGGCGTCTCCGAGGAGACCACGACGGGCGTGCACCGCCTGTACGAGTTGGCCAAGGCCGGCCGCATGCCCTTCCCGGCGATCAACGTCAACGACAGCGTCACCAAGTCGAAGTTCGACAACCTCTATGGCTGCCGCGAGTCGCTCGTCGACGCCATCCGCCGCGGCACCGACGTCATGATGTCGGGCAAGGTCGCGGCCGTCGCCGGCTATGGCGACGTCGGCAAGGGCTCGGCCGCCTCGCTGCGTCAGGCCGGCTGCCGCGTGCTCGTCACCGAGATCGACCCGATCTGCGCCCTGCAGGCGGCGATGGAGGGCTATGAGGTCGTCACCATGGAGGACGCCGCTCCGCGCGCCGACATCTTCGTGACCGCCACCGGCAACCTCGACGTCATCACCGTCGAGCACATGCGCGCGATGAAGCACCGCGCCATCGTCTGCAACATCGGCCATTTCGACTCGGAGATTCAGGTCGCCGGCCTGAAGAACTTCAAGTGGGATAACGTCAAGCCGCAGGTCGACGAAATCGAGTTCCCCGACGGCAAGCGCATCATCCTGCTCTCGGAAGGCCGCCTGGTGAACCTCGGTAACGCGACTGGCCATCCGTCCTTCGTGATGTCCTGCTCGTTCTCGAACCAGACGCTCGCCCAGATCGAGCTGTGGAACCACCACGCCAATTACGAGAACAAGGTCTACACGCTGCCGAAGCATCTCGACGAGAAGGTCGCGGCACTGCATCTGGCCAAGGTCGGCGCCAAGCTGACCGTGCTCAACGATGCGCAGGCCAAGTATCTCGGCCTGCCCGTGACCGGTCCGTTCAAGCCGGAACTCTACCGCTACTGACACGCGCTCAAGCGCTGACCATCGCAAGGCCCGGCGTCAGCCGGGCCTTTTTTCATGGTTGTGCCTTCCAGGAATCACTGCCGGTGGCACTACAAATTGTGTTGCTGTGGCCGGAAGCATCTACTGGTTGACGATCGCGGGCTTAAGCTCCGCTCGTCCGGAAAAACGGACGATTTACCTGGCATTAAGCACTTCCTGACGGAGTCCGGCGATGATTAGAGTGGGGCTGATTCGGTCGCCGCGATGCGCGGGCCGGATCGAAAGCTCTGATGTGATTGGCGTGGTGGCGAGCGTGGATCGGCCCCTCCGGAGATGGCAGCCCTGCCAGCTCCCCCGGCCGATTCCGACGGACCCGATGGACAGGGCGGCCTGAGGTCGCCGGAGAGACGACGGACGTAAGAATGGCACGGGCGAGGCGACAGGGGCGAGATGGCGGCTGGCGGCCGCGCGCATTGCTGCCCGCGCTGGCGGCGGCGTCAGTCACCGTTCCGACCATGGCCCACAGCGAATGGCTGGCTCCGGTTCCCGTCGACGCCATGAGTTCCGGTGGTTTGTCGCTGGTCCTGGTGGGCTTGACCGCCTTCGCCACGACGACATCGCTGATCTATGTGCGCGAGCGCACGCGCTGGCAGAAGCGCGAGGCCAAGCTTGCGGCCGACCTCGAGGCGGCGCGCAGCCACCAGGAACGGCTTTCCATCCTGCTTGCGGCCGATCCGCAGGTGGTGGTGAGCTGGAAGGGGCGTAATGCCGAGCCCGTCTTCGAGGGTGACAGCGGCTTCCTCGGGGCTCCCGGTGCGACGCTCGCTCTCGCCTATGGCAGCTGGGCGCCGCCGGCCGATGCCAAGCGCCTGGAACTGGCGACAGACGCGCTGAAGCAGCGCGGCGAGGCCTTCAACGTCACGCTGCGCAGCAAGGCGGGGCCCTTCATCGATGTCGAGGGGCGCCCCGTCGCCGGCCGCGCGGTGATCCGCTTCCGCGAGGTGACGGGCGAGCGGGCGGAGGTCATGACGCTCCGCGGCGAGCTCGAACGCGTGACGGCCGGTCATGCGGCCTTGTCCAGCCTGCTCGCCGGGCTGCCGCACCCGGCCTGGATGCGCAACGCCGATGGCCGCCTGACCTGGGTCAACGCCGCCTATGGCCGCGCCGTCGAGGCTGCCGACACGGCTGCCGTCGTCAAGAGCGGGCTCGAATTGCTCGACCGTACCGAGCGCGACGCCGCCGCACGGGCGCGGCGCGAAGGCGCGACCTTCGCCCTGCGGGCGCCGGCCGTGGTCTCCGGGCAGCGGCGCACGCTCGACATCATGGAATTGCCGACCGCGACCGGCTATGCCGGCTTCGCCATCGACATGAGCGAACTCGAGGCGATCCGGGCCGATCTTCAGCGCCAGATGGACGCCCATGTCCGTACGCTCGACCGGCTCAAGACGGCGGTTGCCGTCTTCGACGGCGCCCAGCGCCTCGTCTATCGCAATTCCGGCTTCGATGCGCTCTGGTCTCTGGAAGCCGGTTTCCTCGACGGCCAGCCGACCGATGGCGAGATCCTCGACCGGCTGCGCGCCGAGCGGCGCCTGCCCGAGCTTGGCGACTACCGCAGCTGGAAGGCCGCGGCGCAGGCGGCCTACACCGCGACCCGCGCCAGCGAGGACTGGTGGTATCTGCCCGACGGGCGCACCATCCATGTCGTCGCCAGCCCCAATCCGCAGGGTGGCGTCACCTATCTCTATGACGACGTGACCGAGCGCTTCACGCTGGAATCGCGCTTCAACGCCCTCTCGCGCACCCAGCGCGAGACGCTGGACTCGCTGCGCGAAGGCGTTGCGGTGTTCGGCTCGGACGGGCGGCTCAAGCTCTCCAACCCGGCCTTCGCCCAGTCCTGGCGCATCCAGGGCGGCGATCTCGCGGCGAGCGCCCCGCATATCGACGAGGTCATCCGGCTCTGCCGGCCACTCTTCCCGCAGGACGAGGTCTGGAGCGAATTGCACAGCGTCGTCACCGGCGTGCGCGATGCCCGCGAGGACTACAGCAGCCGCATCGAGCGGCGCGACGGCACCGTGCTCGACATGGCCGCGGCGCCGTTGCCGGACGGCGCGACGCTGATCTCCTTCGCCGACGTCACCGCCAGCGTGAATGTCGAGCGGGCGCTGACCGAGAAGAACGAGGCGCTGGAGACGATTTCGCGGCTGCGCGAGGATTTCGTCCACCATGTCTCCTACGAGCTGCGCTCGCCGCTCACCAACATTATCGGCTTCGCGCAATTGCTGGGCACCGAGACGGTCGGCGCGCTCAACGAGAAGCAGCGCGACTACACCTCCCATATCGTCCGCTCGTCGGGCGCGCTGCTCGCCATCATCAACGACATCCTCGATCTCGCTACGATCGACAACGGCGCACTGACGCTCGAGATCCAGGATGTCGACGTCGCCGAGGCCATCGCGCAGGCCACCTCGGGACTGCAGGACCGGCTGACCGACAGCAAGGTCGAGCTGAAGGTCGAGATCGATGCGCGCACCGGCCCGCTGCGGGCCGACGGCAAGCGCCTGCGTCAGGTGCTGTTCAACCTCCTCTCCAACGCCATCGGCTTCTCTTCGGCCGGCCAGACCATCACGGTGAACGCGACGCGCACGGGCGGGGACATCCGCATCACCGTCGCCGACCAGGGCCGCGGCATCCCGGCCGAGGTGATGGAGAAGGTGTTCGAGCGCTTCGAGAGCCATTCGTTCGGCTCCAGCCATCGCGGCGTCGGCCTGGGTCTGTCGATCGTCCGTTCGATCGTCGAGCTCCATGGCGGCCATGTCGAGCTTGATTCCGCGCCGGGCCGCGGCACTCGGGTGACCGCCGTCTTCCCGGCACAGGGCGTACCGCTCTCGGATGCCGCCGAATGACGGAAGAAGCCCGCAAGGCCGGCACGCACCGGCTTCTGCTGGCGGACGAGGCGGCGACGCTGCGCCTCGCCGCCGATATCGCCGCCATCCTCAAGCCCGGCGACATCGTCGCGCTCTCCGGCCATCTCGGCTCCGGCAAGTCGCTGCTGGCCCGCGCCATCCTGCGCGAGCTTGCCCGCGATCCCACACTGGAGGCACCGAGCCCGACCTTCACGCTGGTTCAGAGCTACGAGACGGGACACGGCACGGTGCTGCATGCCGATCTCTACCGCGTGCGCTCGCCCGACGAACTCGACGATATCGGGCTGGTCGAGGATATCGATCGCCTGATCATGCTGGTCGAGTGGCCGGACCGGGCCGGCTCTCGCCTGCCTGCCGGACGCCGCCTCGACATCGTGCTCGACGTCGACCCCGACAATCCCGAGACCGGCCGCATCGCCGATCTCTCGGGCGGCGTCCTCTGGAAGCAGCGCGTGGCGATTGCCGTTGCCTCGCGTCGGCTCCTCGACGCTGCCGGCTGGGGCGAGGCCCGTCGCGACTTCATGCTCGGCGATGCCTCGACGCGCGCCTATGAGCGCCTGACCCGGCCGAATGGCGAGACATCCGTGTTGATGATCTCGCCACCGCGTCCGGACGGCCCGCCGATCCGCCTCGGCAAGCCCTATAGCGCGCTCGCCCATCTCGCCGAGAATGTCGAGGCCTTCGTCGCGATGGATCGCGGCCTGCGCTCGCTCGGCTATTCCGCGCCGGACATCCTGGCCGAGGACCTGACCGCCGGCCTGCTCGTCATCGAGAATCTCGGCAACGAGGGCGTGATCGATGCCGAGCGCCGGCCGATCGCCGAGCGCTACGAGGCCGCTGCCAGGCTGCTCGCCGATCTCCACCGCCACACCCTGCCCGCGATCCTGCCGGTCGCGGAGGGGCGCGATCACGCCATCCCCGAATACGACCGACAGGCCATGGCGATCGAGGCCGAGCTGATCCTGGAATGGTATGCGCCACATATCGCCGGTGTGACGCTGCCCGCCGTGACGCAGGCCGAGTTCGCGCGGATCTGGGGCAAGCTCTTCGACGAGATCCTCGCCCAGCCCGCGACCTGGACGCTGCGCGATTACCATTCGCCCAACCTGATCTGGCTGGAAGGCCGCGAGGGCCATGCCAAGCTCGGCCTGATCGACTTTCAGGACGCGGTGCTCGGCCACCCTGCCTATGACCTCGCCTCGCTCGGGCAGGATGCGCGCGTCGATGTCCCGGCTTCGCTGGAACTGCGGCTGCTTGCGGCTTATGGCGCGGCGCGCCGGGCCGATACGCCGGATTTCGACCTCGCCGATTTCGCCCGCGCCTATGCGATCCTTGGCGCGCAGCGCAACACCAAGATCGCCGGCATCTTCGCCCGTCTCGACAGGCGCGACGGCAAGCCGGATTACCTGAAGCACCTGCCACGCATCGAGGGCTATCTGCGCCGCAATCTCGATCACCCCGCTCTCGCAGAGCTGAAGGCCTGGTATCAGGCGCATATGCCGAAGCTGTTCGAGATCGAAGCGGCGGATTAAGCTCAGACAGATCGACACGGAGATTCGCGTGACCACAACCGCTTCGCCGCCGATCCGCCGGGCGATCGTGCTGGCGGCCGGCCTCGGGCAGCGCATGCGCCCGATCACCGACACGCTGCCCAAGCCGCTGGTGAAGATCGGCGGCAAGGCGATGCTCGACCATGCGCTCGACCGGCTGGCCGATGCCGGCGTCGAGGAAGCAGTCGTCAACGTCCATCACCTCGCCGGGCAGGTCGAGGCGCATCTCGCCGGCCGGGTGCGCCCGCGTATCACAATCTCGGACGAGCGCGGTGAATTGCTCGAAACCGGCGGCGGCGCCAAGAAGGCCTTGCCGCTGCTCGGCGACGGCCCGTTCTTCAGCGTCAATTCGGATTCGCTCTGGAGCGAGCGCGGCATCTCCAATTTCGGCGCGATGGCCGCCGCCTGGAACGGCGAGACGATGGACATGCTGCTGCTGCTGGCGGAGCGCGAGAGCAGCGTCGGCTTCAACGGCCCCGGCGATTTCTTCCGTGACGACGAAGGCCGTCTGACGCGACGCGGCGCGGCGGCGACCGCGCCTTACGTCTATGCCGGCATCGGGATCGTGACGCCGGAGTTCTTCGTGGATACGCCGGCCTCGTTCTCGTTCAACCTGCTCTATGACCGGGCCATCGCGCGCGGGCGGCTTTCCGGCCATGTCCTCGAAGGCCGCTGGCTGCATGTCGACCGGCCGGAGGCGATCGCGCCGGCCGAGGCCGCCTTCGCCGCCGACCAGCCGGTCGATGCCTGAGCTCAACCTGCTCAGCATCCCGGCCGGCGCGCCCTTCCTGGAGGTGCTGGCGCAGGCGATGCTGGATGGCCGGCTCGGCCCGGTCCATGACCCCGCCGATCCCGCCGCGATGGCGCGCGCGACGCTCTACCTGCCGACGCGCCGCGCCGCCCGCGCCTTCGCCGCGATCCTCGCGGGAAAGCTCGGTGGCAGGCCGTTGCTGCTCCCGCGTATCGTCCCGCTCGGCGATGTCGACGAGGCCGAGACCGCGCTGATCGGCGCGGGCGCCTGGGCGCAGGAACGCCTCGCCCCGATCGCGCCGCTCGAACGCCGCATGCTGCTGACGCGGCTGGTCGATGCCTGGGGCCGCACGGCCAACCGCAACCATCTCCGGCTCGATCCGAGCGAGCCCGCACTGGTGCCGGCGACGCTGGCCGAAGCCTATGGGCTTGCCGGCGACCTCGCTGCCCTGCTCGACCAGATGCAGACGGAAGGCATATCGGTCGAGCGGCTGGCCTCGCTCGATGCCGCCCGCTTCGACCGGGTCTGGCAGCTCAATGCTGGCTTCCTCGCCATTCTCGGCGAGGCCTGGCCGGACATCCTCGCCGAGCGCGGCGCTTGCGATCCGGCCGCCTTCCGCAACCGCATGCTCGCCGCCGAGCGCGACAGGCTCATCTGCGGCGGCGCGACGGGGCCGATCATCGCCGCCGGCTCGACCGGTACAGTCCCGGCCACGGCCCGCTTGCTCGCTGCCATCGCCCGCCTGCCGAATGGCGCCGTGGTCCTGCCGGGCATCGATCTCGGGCTGGAGCAGCGCGCCTGGGACGCGATCGCCAGGGAGCCCGCGTCGTCGCATCCGCAGGCGGCCCTGCATCACCTGATGGACACGCTCGGAGCTGAGCGCGACGATGTCCGCGAACTCTCGCAGCCCGATGCCGTGCGCGGGGCTCGCGCCGCGCTGCTGCGCGAGGCAATGCTGCCCGCTTCGGTCACGGAACTCTGGTCCGATGTCGGCGCCCGCATCCCGGAAGCCATGGCGGCGGAAGGCTTCGCGGGTCTGCGCGTGGTCGAGGCGGCCGACGAGCGCGAAGAGGCGCTGATCGTCGCCATCGCCTTGCGCGAGACGCTGGAACAGCCGGGTGCCCATGCGGCTTTGGTGACACCGGATCGCGGCCTCGCCGAGCGCGTCGCCGTGGAGCTGAAGCGCTGGGGCGTCGAGGTCGACGATTCCGCTGGCCTGCCGCTCGGACGTTGGCCGGCGGGTTCGCTACTGCGGCTGATCCTCGAGGCGGTGCTGGCCGAGATGGCGCCGGTCACCCTCGTGCCGTTGCTCGCCCACCCGCTCTGCCGGTTGGGGCTCGGCCGGGATGCGTTGGTGCGGGGCGCTGCTGCGCTCGAGATCGGGACCTGGCGAGGCCAGGCCGTGGGCCGCGGAATGCCGGGTCTGGAGGCTGCTCTCGGTAACTGGGAGGCGATCCGCGAGGGCGGGCATGTCCCGCGCCCGCGCAGGCGATTGACAGCGGAGGACCGTGCCGCCGCCGTCGAAGTGTTGCATGCGCTCGGCGCAGCAAGCGCCGCCTTGCGCGAGGCGTTCGCGGCTGAGAAGCTGGCCTTGGCCGCGCTTGTCACGGCGGCCCGCGAAGCCGTCACTGCCCTCAGCCTGAGCAGGGCCGGCGCGCCGCTCGCCTTCGTGGGGCCGGATGGCGAGGCGCTGGCCGGGCTGTTCGACGAGCTTGCCGGCGCCGAGGCCGTGATGCCGCCGGGCGGTACGGCGCGCGACTGCGTCGCCATCCTCGATGGTCTGCTGGCGGAGACCGTGGTCAAGCGTGCGGCGCCGGGCTATCCGCGCGTCGCGATCTGGGGCCTGCTCGAAGCGCGCCTGCTGGAGGCCGACCATGTCGTGCTCGGCGGCCTGAACGAGACCGTCTGGCCGCCGCAGACCACGACCGATTCCTTCATCAACCGGCCGATGCGCGCCGAACTCGGCCTGTCGCCGCCCGAGCGACGCGTCGGCCAGACCGCGCATGATTTCGTCCTGGCCGCGCTGGCGCCTGAGGTCACGCTGACGCGCCCGCGCAAGGCCGGTGAGGCCGAGACCATCGCCTCGCGCTTCTGGCAGCGCCTGCAGGCGGTGACGCCGCAATCGATCTGGACGAAGGCCGTCGACGAGGGCGCCAAGCTGCGGGCCTTGGCCGGCGTCCTCAGTGCGCCTGCGGATGCGAAACCGATCGGCCGCCCGGCGCCGCGCCCGCCGCGCGATCTTCAGCCGCTGTCGCTCAGCGTCACCGAGGTCGAGACGCTCTATCGCGACCCCTACCAGATCCACGCCCGCAAGATCCTGAAGCTCGATGCGCTCGACGACCTCGTGGCGGACCCGACCGCGCAGGATCGCGGCAAGCTGCTGCACGGCATCGTCGAGGAATTCACCACGACCTATCCCGAGGGGCTGCCGGCCGATGCGCTCGGTCAACTGGTCGGCATCGGCGCCCGGCTCTTCCGCGCCTATGACGACGTGCCGGAGGTCAAGGCGTTCTGGTGGCCACGCTTCCTGCTCACGGCCGGGCATTTCATCCGCTGGGAGGAGCGTCGCCGCGATGACATCGCCCAGATCGGCGTCGAACTCTTCACCGGCGCGAGCTTCCCGCTCGCCGATGGCAGCAGCTTCCGCCTGAGCGGCCGGGCCGACCGCATCGAACTGACGCGCGAGCCGGCTTTGCGCATCGTCGATTTCAAGACCGGTGCGCCGCCGAGCAAGGCGCAGGTCGAGAAGGGCTTTGCCCCGCAATTGACGCTGGAAGCGGAGCTTGCGGCCCGCGCCGGCTTCGAGGGATTGGCGGGGCCAACGCCGGTCGCGGCAGTGCTCTACATGAAGCTCCATCACGATCCCAGGGGCTGGGCCAAGGACAAGCCGCTCGATTTCGACGGCGAGCCGCTGGCCGATGTCGCCGCGCGCCATCTCGAACGCCTGCTCGAATATCTGGACGCCTTGCGGTCAGGCCGCGAACCTTTCGTTTCGCGCCGCGCGCCCGACTATATCCGCTATGCCAGTCCCTTTGACCATCTCGCCCGCGTCAAGGAATGGTCGGCCGCGCCGGGTGGTGACGAGGGGGGCGAGGCATGAAGCCGGGCTGGATCGTCCCGCCGCTGACCAATCAGCGCCAGGCACAGGCTGCCGATCCCGGCCTCTCCGCCTGGGTCTCGGCCAATGCCGGCTCGGGCAAGACCCATGTGCTGGTCAACCGCGTGCTCAGGCTGCTGCTCGACGACGTCGCGCCCGGCCGGATGCTCTGTATCACCTATACCAAGGCCGCGGCCGCCAATATGGCGAACCGCATCTTCAAGGCGCTGAGCGCCTGGGCGACGCTCTCCGACGAGGCGCTGGGTCGCGAACTCACGAAGCTCACCGGCCGGGTGCCGGCGATGGCCGAGCGAGCCAAGGCGCGCCGCCTCTTCGCGCAGGCGCTGGAGACGCCGGGCGGGCTGCGCATCGAGACGATCCACGCCTTCTGTACCCGCGTGCTGCAGGCGGCGCCCTTCGAGGCTAATGTGCCGCCGCGCTTCGAGGTCGCCGACGATCTGGCCCAGGCCGAGATGCTGCGCGCGGCGCGCCGGGAATTGCTCGCCCTCGTCGCGGCCGAGCCGAACGGGCCGGAAGCCCGCGCGCTCGATCTCCTTGCCCGGCTCGCGGCGCAGGACTCTTTCGAGACCATGTTCCAGGAGGCGCTGCGCCAGCGCGCCCTGTTCAGCGGGGCGGATGGCCGCGCCCGCAATCCTGAAGCGGTGACGGCCGGCATCGCCGCCTTTCTCGGCATTGCGCCCGATCTGTCGCCCGATGCGATCAGAACGTGCTTCCGCAACCATCTGGCGGCGCTGCCGGGGCTGCATGCCCTGATCGAGGCCCTCCAGGCCGGCAGTGCCACGCGCCAGAATTTCGCGGGGAACCTGCGCACGCTTCTCGCCGGGCAGGATGACGGCGATCCCGTCGCCTTCTGCCGGCGCGGCTTCATCACCGAGGCCGGCACGATCAACGCCAATATCCGCGGCAAGGGCAAATCCGAGTTCGACGGCGCCTTGCTGGCGACGCTGGAGGCACTCGCCGCCTGCCTGCTCGGCGCCGCCGAGCAGTTGAACGCCGTCGCCATCCGCGATCGCAGCGCGGCGCTTGCCCTGCTGGTCACGCGCATGCTCGCCTCCTACCAGCGCCAGAAGAGCCTGCGCTCACTGCTCGACTATGACGACCTGATCGCGCGCACGCGCTCGCTTCTGGAGCGGGTCGAGGCCGCCTGGGTGCTCTACAAGCTCGATGCCGGCATCGACCACATCCTGCTCGACGAGGCGCAGGACACCGGCGAGGCGCAATGGGCGATCCTGCGCAAGCTGGCGGAAGAGTTCACCAGCGGCGGCGACCTCCGGGCCAAGCCGCGCACCATCTTCGTCGTCGGCGACGAGAAGCAGTCGATCTACGGCTTCCAGGGTGCGGCGCCCGCCGCCTTCGGCGAGGAGCGCCGCGCGCTCGGCCAACGCATCCGGTCGGCCAAGCGGGATTTCGAGGCGATCAGCCTCAACACCTCCTTCCGCTCGGCGCCGGACATCATGCAGGCGGTCGATGCCGTCTTCGCCCTGCCCGACCATGCCCGCGGTCTCGTCTTCGACGGGGCGGCGCGGCCGGAAATCCACGACACGGTCCGCCGTAACGCACCAGGCACCGTCGATATCTGGCCGCTCGCCGCCAATGACACCGGCGAGCCGCCCGACGCCTGGACGACGCCGGTCGACGCGCCGGAGCGGCGCAGCGGCACGGTGAAGCTCGCCGAGCGCATCGCGCGGACCTTGCAGCGCTGGCACCGCGACCGACGCGACGATCTCGGCCATCCCTTTGCGGCCGGTGACGTCATGATCCTGCTGCGCCAGCGCGGGGCGCTGTTCGAGGCGATCGTCAAGGCGCTGAAGGATGCCGAGGTTCCCGTCGCCGGCCGTGATCGACTGACGCTCGCCGAGCACCCGGCGGTGGAGGACCTCGTGGTGCTCGGCCGCGCGCTGCTCCTGCCCGACGACGATCTGACGCTCGCCACCGCGCTCAAGACCCCGCTGATCGATCTCGACGACGACGATCTCCTGCGCCTCGCGCCGGATCGCAAGGACTCGTTGCGCGCCGCCTTGCAGGATGCCGCTGTGGAAGAGCCGCGCTATGCCGCCGCCGAGGCGAAGCTCGTCCGCTGGACGCAGCAGGCCGGGCGGCAGGGGCCCTTTCGTTTCTTCGCCGACCTGCTCGGCCCCGGTGGCGGGCGCAATCTCGCGCTCGCCCGGCTTGGCGCCGAGGCGGGCGACGCGCTCGACGCTTTCCTCAACGCCGCGCTCGATCATGAGCGCCGCTATGGCCCCTCGCTCGCCGGCTTCCTCCAGCATGTCGCCGGCAGCGCCGCCGATGTGAAACGCGATCTCTCGGCCAGCGCCGGCGATGTCCGCGTCATGACCGTACACGGCTCGAAGGGACTGGAGGCGAAGATCGTCATCCTCGCCGATCTCGGCGTCGAACCGGGGGCGCGGCGCCTGCCGAAGATTCTGGCCGTACCGACACCATCGGGCGAACTCGTGCCGCTCTGGCCGCCGGCCTCGGCGGAGGATGTCCAGGCGACAGAGGCGGCCAAGGCCGTGGTGGTCGCGCAGATGGTCGAGGAACATCATCGCCTGCTCTATGTCGCGATGACCCGCGCCGAGGACCGCCTGATTGTCTGCGGCGCGCAGGCCAAGGGCGAGGCGCCGCCCGGCAGCTGGTACGCGATGATCGAGCAGGGGCTGATGCAGTCGGAGGCCGGCCTGAAGCAGCTTGGCGAGGGCGACGATGCGCTGCTGCGCTTCATGGTTTCGCCGCCCTCGGCGGAGGAGGAGGCTCAGGCTGAGCGCGAGCCTGCGTCTTTCGTCGTCCCGCCCTGGCTGACGAAGCCTGCCATGCGAGAGGCCGAGCCTTTGCCGCCACTGAAGCCGTCGAGCGCTCTCACCGCTGCCGACGGCGAGGAGCGGCCGGGCGACGGTCCCTTCCTCGCCGAAGCGGCGGCGGCAGGCCGGCTGGCCCATCTTCTCCTGCAAATCCTGCCGGGTGTCCCCGAGGCACGCCGCCTCACGACGGCGGAGGCTCTGGCGGAAGCGCGCGGCGGAGCCTTGCGGCCTGAAAGGCGCGCCAGCATCGTTGCCGACGCCCTGCAATTGCTGGCGGCCCCGGCATTGGCCGGGCTCTTTGCTGCGGACGGCCTCGCCGAGGTTCCCGTGGCCGGCTCGATCCGCCTGCCGGATGGCGAATCGCGCGTCGTGTCCGGTCGGATCGACCGGCTGGCCGTCACGGCGGACAGCGTCGTCGTCGCCGATTTCAAGACCACGGCCCGTCCTCCGCGTGACGTCGATGCCATTCCCGCCACGACCATCGCCCAGCTCGCCGCCTATGCCGCGCTGATGCGGGAGATCTATCCGGGCCGGGCCGTGCGGGCGCTGGCGATCTACACGGCGAGCCTCACCTGTTTCGAACTCGATGCCGGCCGGCTCGATGCCGCGCTCGTTGCGCTGGCGGCCGGTGAGGGCGCCGGTTCCGCCGAGGGAGCGTTCACGCCATGAGATTCGTGCCGCATTCCCTGTCCCTGCGCCCGCGCCTGCTGATCGCGCTTGCCGCAGGGGCGGTGCTGACCCTGTTGCTGCCCGGCGAATGGCGCTGGACGACGCGGTTGCTGGTGGCCTGGGATGCGGGCGCGATCCTCTATCTCGGTCTGCTGGCGACGACGATGTTCACCGAGACGGTCGACGAGATTCGGGCGCGGGCGGAGCAGCAGGACGAAGGAGCCGTCGCCATCCTCGTGATCTCCTGTCTCGCGGCGAGTGCGAGCCTGGCCGCGATCGCGGTTCAGCTCGCCGGCATCGGGACCATTCCGGCGGGCGAGCGCGGCATTCATCTCGCGCTCGGCGGCGTCACGATCCTGTGTTCCTGGACGCTGCTGCACGCCTTCTTCACGCTGCACTATGCCGGCATCTATTACCGCGGCGGCAAGGCCGAGCCATGCCTGGATTTTCCCGGCAAGGGCGACCCGGACTATGTCGATTTCCTGTATTTCTCCTACACGATCGGCTGCACCTCCCAGACCTCCGATGTCGGCGTGAGCACGCGCCATGCGCGTGGCATCGTGCTGGTGCATTCGATCCTCACCTTCATCTTCAACACCTCGATCCTGGCGATGGCGATCAATGTCGGGGCGAGCCTGGTCTCGGGCGGCTCGTGACGCGCCGGCTTCACTTCTGCTCTGCGGTGCACGCGCCTTGACCCGGGGGGCCGGCGTTCATAGCTTCGCTGGCGAAGGGTGGCATTGCCCCCCATTGAAACCGAAAGGCGGCCAGTCATGGCAACGAGCAAGGTAACCGACGCGAGCTTCGAGGCCGACGTCCTGAAGTCATCCGAGCCGGTCGTGGTGGATTTCTGGGCGGAATGGTGCGGTCCCTGCCGCATGATCGGCCCGGCGCTCGAGGAAATCGCGACCGAGCTCAACGGCAAGGTCAAGATCGTCAAGATGAACGTCGACGAGAATCAGCAGATCCCGGCCCAGTTCGGCATCCGCTCGATCCCGACGCTGATGCTGTTCAAGGACGGCAAGCTCGCTTCGCAGAAGGTCGGCGCCGCTCCCAAGAGCGATCTCTCGCGCTGGATCTCCGCGGCGGTCTGATCCGCCTGCTTCAGATATGAAAAAGGCCCGCTTCCGACGAGGAAGCGGGCCTTTCCTGTTTCCGGGCGGCTGGGCCTCAGCCCTTGCGCGATTCGATGGCGAAGGCGCCAGGGCCGGCCGTGGCGATGTAGAGGAAGATGAAGCTGAACAGCATCGCTGCCTCGCCGCCGTTCAGCAGCGGGTAGAAGCCCTTCGAACCGTGAGCCATCCAGTAGGCGACGGCCATCAGGCCCGACAGGACGAAGGCGGCCGGGCGGGTCAGGAAGCCAACGAGGACGAGGGCGCCGCCGACGATCTCCAGCACGCCGGCAGTCCAGGGCAGGCTCATCGCAGCCGGCATGCCCCAGGACGGAGCGACCGGGAAGGCGAACAGCTTCTGCGTGCCGTGCGAGATGAAGGTCAGCGCGGTGAAGATGCGGAGCAGGCCAAGCGTGTAGGGCGCGTAGCGGGACAGAGACTGCATGCAGGGGTCCTTCGTTCAGATTCTGCGATCGGGATCGGATCTTGTCGGCAGGGTTCTAGGCGAGCTGCCTGAATTTGCGCAACAGCCCGGTTGATGACGATTCCGTTTGCGCGTTTGCAAGTTTAATCACGTTCTCGCGACAGCGATGCAGCTCCTGCCGCATTGCACGCTTTACGAACCCTTAAAAGCGCCATGTTTGAATCCTGTGTGACCTGACCGCATTTGCGAGGCGGCATGGCGGCCGAAAACGGGGCAGGATGAACGACCGGATTGCACGAGGCGAGCGGCGCGAGCCCTCCTTTGGTTATGAGCGTGGCGAGCGCCACGTGGACGGTGACATGCGCCTTTCTCCTGACGATCGCCCCACCCGTTTCCGCAACGCTCCGGCGCAGCCCGAGCCGAGCCGGCAGCTCCGCAACCCGCCCAAGCGTGGCAAGAGTGGCGGTGGCGGAGGTGGCGGCAAGCGCCGTGGCCGGCGCGGCCGCCGCTCGTTCCTGGGCGGCCTGTTCTACTGGTCGATGGTGCTCGGCCTCTGGTGCGCCATCGGCGTCGGCGGGCTCGTCGCCTATCACGCCTCGCAACTGCCGCCGATCGACCAGCTCACCGTGCCGAAGCGGCCGCCGAACATCGCGATCCTCGCCGCCGACGGCTCGCTGCTCGCCAATCGCGGCGAGACCGGCGGGCGCACCGTCACCATCGGCGAGATCCCGCCTTACCTCCCGCGCGCCTTCGTCGCGATCGAGGATCGGCGCTTCTATGAGCATTTCGGCATCGACCCGATCGGCATCACCCGCGCGCTCGTCACCAACCTGCGCGGGCGCGGCGTCGCCCAAGGCGGGTCGACCCTGACCCAGCAGCTCGCCAAGAACCTCTTCCTGACGCAGGACCGCACGGCCGCCCGCAAGATCCAGGAGGCGATCCTGGCGCTCTGGCTGGAGCGCACCTACACCAAGGATCAGATTCTCGAGCTCTACCTGAACCGCGTCTATTTCGGCTCCGGCGCCTATGGCGTCGAGGCGGCTGCGCAGCGCTATTTCAACAAGTCGGCGCGTTCGGTGACGATCGCGGAGGCTGCGATGCTCGCCGGGCTCGTCCAGGCCCCTTCCCGGCTCGCGCCCAACCGCAATCCTGATCTGGCCGAGAAGCGCGCCCAGCTCGTCATCGCCGCGATGGCCGATCAGGGCTTCATCACGCCGGCCGCGGCCAAGACCGCGCTGACCGCACCAGCCGAGGTGCCCGAGCGCGTCGGCGCCGGCTCGGTGAACTACGCCGCCGACTACGTCATGGACGTGCTCGACGATTTCATCGGCGCGGTTGAGGGCGACGTCACCGTCCTCACCACGATCGATTCGAAGCTGCAATCCTCAGCCGAGACGACGCTCGTCGATGCGCTGTCGACGCAGGGCTCCAAGCTCAATGCGTCTCAGGGCGCGGTCGTTTCGCTCGCGCCTGACGGCGCTATCCGCGCGCTGATCGGTGGCCGCGACTACACCAAGAGCCAGTTCAACCGCGCCACGGCGGCTCGCCGCCAGCCGGGCTCTTCCTTCAAGCCCTTCGTCTATCTCACCGCGATCGAGAAGGGCATGACGCCCGATACCATCCGCGACGACGCTCCCGTCTCGATCAAGGGGTGGGAGCCGGAAAACTATTCGCGCAATTATCGCGGCCCGGTGACGCTCGCGACGGCGATGCAGCATTCGCTCAACACGGTGGCCGCCCGGCTGATCCAGGAGGTGACGCCCCGGGAGGTCATCCGCACGGCGCAGCGCCTCGGCATCAACTCGGCCCTGCAGCCGAATCTGTCGCTGGCGCTCGGCACGTCGGAGGTGACGCCGCTGGAGTTGACGGCCGCCTACGCGACCTTCGCCAATGGCGGCCAGTCGGTGCTGCCCTATGTCATCCGCGAGGTGCGCCAGACCAATGGCAAGGTCGTCTACGCCCGCAAGGCCGCGAACCTCGGCCCGGTCATCCAGCCGCAGAACCTCGCCATGATCAACACCATGTTCAACGGCGTGATGAATGGCGGCACCGGCAGCAAGTTCAACATTCCGGGCTGGCAGGTCGGCGGTAAATCGGGCACGACGCAGGACTATGGCGATGCCTGGTTTGTCGGCTTCACCGCCAAGCTCGTCACCGCCGTCTGGGTCGGCAACGACGACAATTCGAAGATGAAACGCGTCACCGGCGCCGGCCTCCCCGGCGAGATCTGGGGCAAGTACATGAAGGCGGCCCATGCCGGCGCCCAGCCCATCCCGCTGCCCGGCGGCCTCTGGCAGGGCGCGCCGAAGGCGATCGGCGATGGCGCGCCGGTCGCCGACGCACGGGTTCCCGCGCAGGCCCAGCCTCAGGGCGACAGCGGCTGGGTCCGCCCGGCGCCGCAGGAGAAGAACTTCTTCGAGCGCCTCTTCGGTGGCTGAGGTCTAGGCCTTCGCCGCCCGGATGCCGCGCGACGCGCGGAACAGGACGAGCGCCGCCACACCCAGCGCCGACATCACCAACGGCAAGGGCAATGCGGCGTTCTTCAAGAGGTGGCCGACCAGCAGCCCGACGCAGGCCGAGAGCAGCATCTGGCAGAGCCCGTTGAAGGAGGAGGCCGCGCCGGCTCGATCCGGGAAGGGCATCATTGCCGAGGCCTGGGCCTGCGGCATGGTCAGCCCGACGCCGCAGGCATAGAGCGCCATCGGCACGACGACGCCGGCAGCGCCGCCGAACCCGGTGAGCACGCCGACCAGCATCGCCAGCCCGCCGCCGGCCAGACAGCTGACGCCGATGGCGATGACACCGTCCATGCCGCGCCGTCCGACCAGTCGCTGCGCGATGATCGTGCCGGTGATGTAGCCGAGCACGCCGAAGCCGAAGGAGAAGCCGTACTCGATGGGCGAGAGCCCGTAGACGCCGATCAGCACGAAGGACGAGCCCGAGATGAAGGCGAAGAGCCCGGCATAGGCGAGCGCCGTCAGCGCGACATAGACGCGGAAGGCGCGGTTTTGCAGCAACGTGCCGAAGCCCCGGAAGATGCCGAAGAGAGAGAGCGGCTGCGGCGAGCGCGCCCGCAGCGTCTCCGGCATCACCGTGACGATGACGGCCGCGAGCGCCAGCCCGAAGGCGAGCGAGGCTAAGAAGGTCGAGCGCCAGCCAAAGGCGACCTGCAGCACGCCGCCGATCACCGGCGCGATCGCCGGCACCAGCCCCATGATCATGCCCATGCGCGCGAGCTCGCGCCCGGCGCGCGGCCCGTCATAGAGATCGCGCACCATGGCGCGGCCGAGCACGATCGGGCCCGACGCTCCGAGTGCCTGGAAGGCGCGTGCCAGCGTCAGCGCCCCGATCGAGGGCGCGAAGGCGCAGGCCAATGTCGCGACCCCGAACAGGGCAAGGCCCGCCAGCAGCACCGGCCGGCGTCCAAGCCGGTCCGAGAGCGGCCCCCAGAAAATCTGCCCGGCCGCGAAGCCGAACAGGAAGGAGGACAGCGTCGCCTGCGCGCCGGCGACATCCGTCTGCATCACCCGCGCGATCTCGGGCAGGGAGGGCAGGTAGAAATCAGTCGAGAGCGGCCCAAGCGCCGTCAGCATGGCGAGGACGGCGGTCATCGCCAGCGTGTCGGGACGAAGCTTCATGCACGGCCTCCGGCGCGGCCGCAGAGGGGGCCGCGCTCCGGGTTGTGCTACGACGTCAGTGGGTCATCCGGCAATGGCCCGCGCCGCCGGCCGGTCCTGCGTCTCGCCGTGATAGGCGGTCGCCTGCATCGAGGGGCGTCGCGAGAAGGCCTCGTACCAGTGTGTCAGCCTTGGCCGCCCGGTCCGGAAATCCGGGAGGTTGCGGAATTCCAGCCATGCAAGCGCCGTGGCCAGTCCGATATGGCCGATATGCACGGGCTCCTCGAAGCTCTCGTTGCGCTCCAGCACGTCGAAGGATTCGACGAGCTTCGCCGTCTGCCCCTCGCTCAAGGGGGGATAGCGCAGATGCTCCGGCCGACGCAGGGTCTCCCAGCGCAATGCGATGCCGGCATCGCAAAGCCCTTGCGCGATCGCATGGAGGCGCAGCGCCTGCCAGCGCGCGCTGCCCTCGGCGGGGATCAATCGGCGGCCGTCATGCAGTCCGTCGAGATAGTCGCAGATCACCAGCGAGTCGAAGATCGCGCCTGCTTCCGGCGTGACCAGGACCGGCACCTTGCCGAGTGGGTTGACGGCGAAAACCTCGGGGTTGCGGTTGGTCGGGCTGGTCTCCTGATCGACGATCGCGAGCCGGTCGGCGATGCCCGCTTCATGTGCGAAGACGATGGTCTTGCGCGCATAGGGCGAATGGCTCTGCGAATGCAGCGTCAGACGCGCGCCGCCCTGCATGGTCAAGCGACCTCCTCCGGCTTGAGGCCGACGAGCTCGGCATAGCGCGCCGGGTCGGTTGCCCCCTCGGTGTTGACGAGGAAGACACGGGAACTGCCGTCGAGCTTCAACGCCGCGCGCGCCTGCGGATCGCGCAGGACCGCCAGAAGCCCGGCTAGCCCGGCTCCGCCGCTTTCGCCGGCAACGATGGCCGGGTCCCCAGCGGTCGGTCGTGCCAAGCGGTTCATCGCTTCCACCGCATCGGCATCCTCGGCCGTCAGGAAGGCATCCGCAGAGCGGTAGAGCACGCGCAGCGCCAGCGGCGAGGGATCGTAGCATTCGAGCATCGCCATCACGGTCGGCGCGCCATGCGGGATCTTGCCGGGCTTGCCGTTCTTGGCCGCCTCGAAGATGCAAGCCGCGCGGGAGGGCTCGACCACGGTGAAAAACGGCCGCTCTTCTCCGAAGCTGGTCTGCATCTGCGCGGCGAGGGCGGCGGCGATACCGCCGACGCCAGCCTGCACGAAGACATGCGTCGGGCGCTCCGGCATCTGGGCCAGCCCCTCGCGGGCGATGGCGGTGTAGCCCTGCATGACCAGGCCGGGGATGCGTTCGTAGCCGTCCCAGGAGGTGTCGGAGACGATGGTCCAGCCGCGTTCGGTCGCGACGCGGGCCGCCTCGACCACGGAATCGTCATAGGTGCCGTCGACCCGCACCATCTCGGCACCGAAGCGGGCGATGGCCGCGACGCGCTCGTCGCTGACGCCGCCATGCACGAAGATCACGGCCTTCGCGCCGAGCAGTTGCGCGCCCTGGGCCACCGAACGGCCATGGTTGCCGTCGGTCGCGCAGGCGAAGGTCATGCCGGCCGCGGCGTCGCGCACGGCGGGGTCGTTCATGTCGGCGTCGCCGAGCCGGCGGCCGAGCTTTTCGGAGGCCGCTTCCAGCGCGAGCCGGATCACCGCATAAGCGCCGCCGAGCGCCTTGAAGCTGCCGAGCCCGAGGCGCTGGCCCTCGTCCTTGATGAAGAGCGCGCCGATCCCGAGCGCGGCGGCGAGAGCCGGCAGGCTGTGGAGCGGCGTCGGCACATGGTTGGGCCGCTCCGCCAGATGGGCCGCGATCGCGTCAGCCCCGGCCGGCCCCAGCGTCTCGACATCCTCCGGATGCAGGGCGGAGCGGTAGTCCGGATGATGGTTGAGCAGGAACATGGTGGCCTCGTCTGGCTGAATGCCTGAATGGATATTGCATCGCGAGTGAAAAAGGCGCTGGATTTGGCTGTAAGCCTTGCAAGTTTCTTTCGCGGGATGGGGTATGGCTGAGCCGACTGCTCATGATCTCGATGCCTTCGACCGGGCGATCCTCGCCATCCTCCAGCAGGACAACACCACGCCGCAGCGGGTGATCGGCGAGCGCGTCAACCTGTCGGCGCCGGCCGTGCAGCGCCGCATCCGCCGGATGGAGGCGAACGGCGTGATCCGCGCCAATGTCGCGGTGGTGGACCCAGCGGCGCTCGGCCATCCGATCACGCTCTTCGTCGAGATCGAGCTGGTCAGCGAGACCGCGCCCGACATCGATGCGGCCAAGAGCGCCTTCCTCGCCGCGACGGAGGTGCAGCAATGCTATTACGTCACCGGTGAGGTCGATTTCATGCTGGTCGTGCTGGTGCCGAGCATGGCGGCCTATGAGGCGCTGACGCGGCGACTGTTCTTCGCCAACCCGAACATCCGCAAGTTCCGCTCCTTCGTCGCCATGGACCGGGTCAAGACGGGGCTTGCGGTGCCCATTTCCTAGCTGCCCTGCGGCCGGGGCAAGGCTGCCATCGCCAGTTCGTCTTGTTCCCGCCGCTTCGATATGCGACCGCGGGCGGACGTGACGAACGAGCCTGATGGGCCTTGCCGTGATCACCGTGAAAGCCTCGAAAACGCCGGCCGGAGAGGGCGATGCGCCGCAGGGCTGGCGCGCGCTCGTCCGCTCCAGCGAAATCGGCATCGTGGTGCTGGCCTGCGTGGTCGGCGTGCTCGCCGGGCTTGTCGTACTAGCGATGTCCTTCACGACGCAGCTCCTGCATGAAGTGATCTTCGGGCTGCCGCTTGGTCAGCGGCTCTCGATCGCCACGACGATCCCGCCCTGGCGGGCCCTGGCCGGGCCGGTTCTCGGCGGCCTCGCCATCGGCTGCGCCTCCTGGCTGTTCTTTCGCCGCCGCAAGCAGCCGATCGACCCGATCGAGGCCAATGCGCTGCATGGCGGGCGTATGTCCTTGCGCGACAGCGCCTTCGTCGCGCTCCAGACGATGGGCTCCAGCGGCGCGGGGGCGTCGGTCGGCCTTGAAGCCGGCTATACGCAGGCCGCGAGCGGGCTTGCCTCGCATATCGGCCGGCGCCTGCGCCTGCGCCGGGCGGATATGCGCCTGATGGTCGGCTGCGCGGCCAGCGGCGCCATCGGCGCGGCTTTCGATGCGCCGCTGACCGGCGCCTTCTATGCCTTCGAACTGATCCTCGGCAGCTACTCGATCGCCGCCTTCGTGCCGGTGATGGCCGCGACCTTCATGGCGACCGTCACCCACAGCGTGCTCGCGCCGGCACTGCTCGCCGTCGAGGTCCCCCCGATCGGCCTGATCACGATGGCGAACCTGCCTCTGGTCGTCCTGCTCGGCGCCACCTGCGGTCTCGTCGGCATCGTCGTGATGCGCGCCGCCGCCTTCGTCGAGGCGGGCTTCCGCCGCTCGCGGATTCCGACCTGGCTCAGGCCGGCCTTCGGCGGTCTCCTCGTCGGGGCGCTGGCGATTTGGAACCCCTCGGTCTTCTCGGCCGGCCATGGCGCGATCAATCTCTATCTCGGCATCGACGCCAGCCTGGGGTTGTTCGCGCTGGTGCTTGTCGCCAAGGCGCTGGCCTCATCGGTTTCGATCGGCTCCGGCTTCCGTGGCGGCCTGTTCTTCGCTTCGCTCCTGCTCGGGGTGCTGACCGGGCGCCTCTTCATCGGCCTGCTGACGCTCGCCTTTCCGAACCTCGCCGGGCACGAGACGCTGTTCGCGCTGGTCGGCATGAGCTCGCTCGCGGTCTCGATCGTCGGCGGGCCGATGACCATGACCCTGCTCGCGCTCGAAATGACCGGCGATCTCAAATTGACGCTGGCCGTGGTCGGCGCCGCCGGTGCGGCTTCGCTGGTGACGCGCCGCCTGTTCGGCTTCTCCTTCGCGACCTGGCGCTTCCATCTGCGCGGCGAGAGCATCCGCGGCGCCCATGATGTCGGCTGGATGCGCGATCTCACCGCCGGCAGCATGATGCGCCTGGAGGTGCCGAAGATCGCGGCTGACGCCACCATCGCCGAGGCGCGGCTGAAATATCCGCCGGGCTCGACCAATTACCTCGTCGCTGTCGGTCCAGGCGGCGCCTATGCCGGCATGGTGCCGCCGGGCGCGCTTTACGAGCCGGACCCGGCTCTGGACGAGGAGGCGGCGGCGGAGCCCGCGCCGCGTACCGTGCGTCATCTCCTGCGCAATCCCGATCGGATGCTGCTCGCCGACATGTCGGTGCGCGACACGCTGAAATTGTTCGAGGCGGCCGAGAGCGAGGCGCTGCCTGTCGTCGCCGATCGCGATAGCCGCCGCCTCGTCGGCATTCTCAGCGAGGCGCATGCGATCAAGCGCTACAGCGACGAGGTCAGCCGCCGCAATCGGGAGCTGACAGGGGAGTAGTCGCTTTGTGTGCGGGGTTTATGGGTTCCCTCGGAAACACCTGGTCATCCCGGGCTTGACCCGAGATCCATGCCAGAGCGTTTCCAAAATAGGTTCCGGCATGGATCCCGGATCTCCGCTTCGCTGCGTCCGGGATGACACGCCATTTTGTAACGCTGTGCGAACTACGACCGCAGCGCGACACTCGCGACGACCCGCCAGTCGGCGATGGGCACATCCTGGCCGGAGGTCACGATGCCGATCCGGTCGAAGCGGATGGTGCGTCCCGCGAGGCGGGCGCCGATCTCAGCGATCGCCGCCGCCTTCGCGGATGGCTCGACCGCCCCGTAGAGCAGCGAGACATGCGGCATGAAAGGCGTGGAATCATCCGGGTCGAGCGTACGTTTCAGCGTCGTGAGCGGGGCTGAGGCGGCGAAGCGCGCGTAGAACGAGCGGAAATAGCTCTCGATACCCTCGACGGCCGTGACCGGCTCCGAGAAGGCCTCGACGGTGTCCGCGACGGCCGTGATCGCGTGCTCCAGCGCGGCAGGCGTCGTCTCCGTGTCGCCCTGCAATGTCAGGTGCGGGGCGAACAGCGGGGTGCCGAAGCGGCCGGACAACTCGCCGACGATGCCGGCCAGCAGCGCTTCATCGGAAGGCGCCGGCATCAGCCAGAGAGAATGAATCCGCGCTGTCATCCGAGTTTCACAAAGCTCTTGCATAGACTGCGCCCCGTACGTAACGTTTATTTCAACTGAGCCGGCGATGGAAGAAATATTCCATTGTCAGGCGATAAGAGCAGAACCGGGGGAGTAGGCGCCTTGCAGCCGGAAACGCAAGCCAGAGCGGGTAGCGGCGCGGCCATCGGCGTGCGCGGCCTCAAGGTCGCCTATGGCGGCACGCGCGTGCTGCACGGGATCGATCTGGACTTTACCCCCGGCAGCTTCACCGCGCTCCTCGGCTCCTCCGGCTGCGGCAAGACCACGCTGCTGCGCTCGCTCTCCGGTTTCGTCCCGGTCGAGGATGGCTCGATCGTCGTCGGTGGCCGCGATGTCGCCGGCCTGCCGCCGGAAAAGCGCGGCATGGCCATGGTCTTCCAGTCCTATGCGCTCTGGCCGCATATGACCGTGCTCCAGAACATCGGCTATGGCCTGAAGCTGCGCGGCAAGTCGAAGGCCGAGATCGCCGCCAAGGTCGGCGAGATGCTGAATTTCCTCGGCCTTGCCGGTTACGAGGACCGCAAGGTCACGGCGCTCTCCGGCGGCCAGCGCCAGCGCGTCGCGCTCGGCCGCGCGCTCGCCATCGATCCCGGCATCCTGCTGCTCGACGAGCCTCTCTCCAATCTCGATGCCAAGATCCGCATGGTGATGCGCCACGAGATCCGCGCCATCCAGCAGCGGCTCGGCCTCACCGCCGTCCACGTCACCCATGACCGCGAGGAGGCGATGACGATGGCCGACCGGCTGGTGATCATGCAGGCCGGTCGCGTCGCGCAGGTCGGCACGCCCGAGGAGGTCTATGACCGCCCGGCCAGCGCCTTCGTCGCCAATTTCATGGGCGCGGAGAACGTTCTCCCGCTCAGCATCACCAGCGGCGAGGCTCAGGCTTCCGTCTCCGCTGGCGATGCCCGCGCGACGCTGACGGGTGCCGCCGCGGCCACTCTGCCGGCCGGCGAGGCACTCGCCTATTTCCGCGACGACGTCGCGAGCCTCGACGCGCATGATGCAGCGGCTGCCGGTGGCGATCTCGTCGTGCCCGGCACCATCGCCGCGCGCGCCTATCCCGGTGGCATCTACCGCTACAAGGTCGAAGCCGCCGGCCGCCAGATCACGGTCGACGATGTCGCCCGTCACGAACTCGGAACGAAGGTCGGGCTGCGCATTCCGCTGCAGCGCCTTCACATCTTCCCGGCGGCCGAGGCCGGGATTGCCGCCTGACAGGGAGTCAGACACATGCGCATCCTCACGCTTGCCTGCTCGCTCGCCGCGCTGATCGTGGCATCGCCGCTATCCGCGCAGACCCTCAATGTCGCCTCCGCCGGCGACCAGAACATGGTCGACTACGTCAAGGACTATCTCGGGCCGATGTTCGAGAAGGCCAATCCGGGCGTGAAGGTCGTCTCGGTCGGCACCGGCCCGGGCGATTCCGGTTCGCAGAAGATCTACGAGAAGCTCGACGCCCAGAAGGGCGCTGCCACGACCGATTTCGACGTGGTCGTCATCCACCAGAAGGCCGCCGGCCAGATGGTCAAGGAAGGCCTGCTGAACAAGTACACGGGCAATGTCGAGACGGCGAAGCTCGCCACCGGCGACGCCGCCAAGAACGCGCTCGGCACCGATGTCGGCGGCTTCGTCATCCCGATGTTCCAGTCGCAGACCGCGCTCGCCTACAATGCCGACATGGTCAAGACGCCGCCGGCGACCTTCGCCGAGCTCGCCGACTGGGCCAAGAAGAACCCCAAGCAGTTCGGCTATAACGGCATCAAGGGCGGCATGTCCGGCGTCTCCTTCGTCGCCGGCTGGGTCTATGCCTTCGGCGGCGACGCCGACAAGCTGATGAAGGGCCCCTATGACGCGGCCACCAAGACCAGCTGGGACAAGGCCTTCGCCGATCTCAAGGAGTTCAACAAGAACGCCGTGATCACCCCCGGCAATGCCGGCACGCTCGACATGCTGAACCGCGGCGAGATCGCGATCGGCCCGGTCTGGGTCGACATGTTCTATTCCTGGCAGGCCGACGGCAAGCTGCCCCCGAACATGAAGCTCAAGCTCGTCTCGCCCGGCATGCCCGGCCAGCCGATGTATTACGCCGTGCCGGAGAAGTCGGCCCAGAAGAAGCTGGCCGAGGCCTTCATCGCGCTCGCGACCTCGCCGCAGGTGCAGGCTGACGGCATCGTCAAGAAGTTCAACTGGTATCCGGGCATCGACGCCAAGAACCTCGAGGGCAAGCTCGACAAGGCCGCCTGGGACAAGCTCTTCACGGACGTGACGCCGGCCGAGCTCGCCAAGAACGGCAAGCCCTTCCCGATCGCGCCCTACTTCAACGACATCCTCGAGGGCTACGAGAAGAAGGTCGCGAACTGAGGTTCGCCTGACGGGATGACGCGGAGAAACACCGTGTCATCCCGGGCGGAGCGAAGCGCAGACCCGGGATCCATTCCGGAACGGTTCAGGCATGGATCCCGGATCGGCGCGGCCTCGCCGCTTGTCCGGGATGACCTCGCGGTTCCGGATATCCATTTGACCATCCGTCGCGGAGAGCGCCGCTCATCATGAGCCTGTCCCAACGCAACCTCGCCTTGCTGCTGATCGCGCCCGGCCTCGCGCTCGTCGCGGCGCTGTTCCTTTATCCGCTCTGCTTCTCGCTGATCTCGGCCTTCACCGGCCCGCAGGGCGGCTTCTCGCTGCAGGCCTTCGGCAAGGCCTGGGAGCTCTATTCCGGCGACGTCGTCTTCACCGTCGTCATCGTGCTCGCCTCCTGCTTCTTCACCGGGCTCGCCGCCATCATCATCGCCGGAACGCTGACGCTCGGCGAGAACCGCTACATCGTCGGCACGCTGAAAGCGCTCTATCGCTGGCCGCTCTTCATCCCCTTCATCGTCGCGGCGCAGTGCATGCGCACCTTCCTCGCCAAGAACGGGCTGATGAACAACACCTTCGTCTCCATGGGCCTGATGGAGCCGTTGCAGGCGGTCAGCTTCCTCGACTGGCGCGGCATCATCGCGACCTTCGTCTGGAAGCAGACGCCCTTCGTCGCGCTGCTGCTCGCCGGCGCGCTGGCCGCGCTTGATCGCGCCACGCTGGAGGCTGGCCGTAATCTCGGGGCATCGCGCATGCGCGTGCTGGTAGAGCTTGCCCTGCCGCAAGTGATGCCGCAGCTTCTCGTCGCGCTCGTCCTCTCCTTCGTGACGATGCTCTCGGTGCTCTCGGTGCCGATGATGGTGGCCGGCTCGCAGCCGACCATGCTGACCGTCGACATGGCCTTCCGCATCAACGCCTATGGCGACTACGCCACGGCCAATGCGCTCGGCGTGATCACCTACCTGATCTCGGCTGGTGCTGCGATCATCTACCTCAAGCGCGGCATGGCCAAGGAGGGCACGCCATGATCCGGGCCGTCTCCGGCCTGCGCATGGTCCTGGCGGCCTTCGCGCTCGCGGCCTTCGCCTTCTTCCTGATCGGGCCGCTGGTCAATCTGGCGCTCTGGTCCGTCGCCGAGCGCTGGTACACGCCCTACAAGCTGCCGGTCGTCTACGGCACGCGCTACTGGGAGCAGGTCTTCCGCCCGACCGGCGACGCCATGGCCTCGCTCGCGACTTCGGTCTGGATCGCGGTGCTGACGGTGCTCGTCGCGCTCGCGCTCTCGATCCCCGCCGGCTACGCGCTGGCGCGGCTCAAGCTGCCGGCGCGTGCTTTCTTCATGGTGCTCTTCCTGCTGCCGCAGGCCTTCCCCTCGGTCGCGATCTACATCAACGTCGCCCGCGTCTTCTACAATATCGGCATCAACGGCACGGTCTTCGCCGTCGTGCTCGTCCATGCCGCGCATGGCCTGGTCTATTCCGTCTGGATCGCGGCCGCCGCCTTCGCCGCCGTCGACAAGGACCTGGAGCTCGCGGCGCGCAATATCGGGGCTTCGCCGCTCAAGACCTTCTTCTCGGTGACGCTGCCGCTTGCGGCGCCCGGCATCATCGCCAGCGGCATCTTCGTCTTCCTGGAATCGCTCGACGAGTTCACCGGCACCTTCTTCGTCGGCGTGCCGCAGGTCACGACACTGCCGCTCCTGCTCTACAACGCGGCGATGGGCGGCAATTATCAGGTCGCCTCGATCACGGCGTTGATCCTGCTCGTGCCCTCGGTGCTGTTCATGCTGTTCATCGAGCGTTTCCTGCGGGCCGACGTGCTCGCCAAGGTCGGGGCCTGAGGCGAGGGCGGGCTTGCGCGCCCTCGGGCGATCCGCAACTCTGCCGCTCCCTTCTGCCTTGCGGACCCGCTATGACGAACCCTGCTGAACTCCCCCGATCCGGGACGAATCCGGGTCCCGTTCCGCGTGGCCGTCCTTTCGCGGGTCTCGTCCCCAGCCTGATCGGCTTCGGCGGCGCCCCGCTCGGCGATCTCTACGGGCATCTCGACGAGGTCACGGCGCAGGATACGGTCCGAGCCGCGCTCGCGGCCGGCATCAACCTCGTCGACACCGCGCCGCTCTACGGCCACGGCCTCTCCGAGCATCGCATCGGCGCGGCCCTGCGCAGCGTGCCGCGCGACAGTGTCATCATCTCGACCAAGGTCGGCCGCTGGATGCAGGCCGGCCAGCCGAAAGGCGACGGCTCCGGCTATGCCGGCGGCCTGCCGCATCCGGCGGTGATCGACTATTCCTATGATGGCGCGATGCGCTCCTTCGAGCAGTCGCTGCTCCGGCTTGGCGCCGACCATATCGACATCCTGCTGATCCACGACGTCGATATCTGGACCCATGGCGACCGGATGGAGCAGCGTTTCACCGAAGCGATGGACGGCGCCTATCGCGCCCTTGAGAAGCTGCGCTCATCCGGCGCGGTCAAGGCGATCGGCGTCGGCGTCAACGAAGCCGAGATGTGCGTGCGCTTCGCCCGCGCGGGTGATTTCGACGTGATGATGCTGGCCGGCCGCTACTCGCTGCTGGAGCAGGACGCGCTAACGGAATTCCTGCCGCTGGCGCTGCATAAGAAGATCGCGGTGATGCTGGCCGGCGTCTTCAATTCCGGCATCCTAGCTACCGGCGCCAGGCCCGGCGCCTTCTACAACTACAAGCCGGCGCCGCCCGAGGTTCTCGCACGCGTTACCCGGATCGAGACGGTCTGCGCCAGCCATGGCGTCGCCCTCCCGCAGGCCGCGCTCGCCTTCTGCGCCGCCCATCCGGCAGTGGCGACGATCGTGCTCGGCGCGGTGACGCCGCAGGAGGTCGCGCGCAATCTGGACCTCGTCGCGCGGCCGGTCCCGGCCGCGCTCTGGCGTGAGCTCAAGGCCGAGGGACTGCTCGCCGAAGCGGCGCCTGTCCCCGCAGCCTGATCGCTACTCGGCCGCCGAGCCGGCCGAGCCGAGATAGTCGACCGCGCAGGCGACATGTAGCTTCATCACCGCGATCGCCTCGTCGATGGTGACATGCTCCTCGTCGGTGCCCATGCTGATCGGCGATGGCCCGCAGATGAGGGCCGGCACGCCGCGCCAGCGCCAGTAGCGCGTGTCGGTGCCGCCGAGGCTCGACACCGGCGGCGCGTCATGGCCGAGCAGATCGCGGATGTTGCCGCGCAGGATATTGGCCATCTCGCCGAACGGATCGGTCAGGCTCGCCGGGTAGCTGTGATCCTCGTTGACCACCATCTCGCAACCGGCTTCGCGGGCGAGCGCTTCGAGATCGGCGCGGATCGCGTCGCGGTCGGAGCCGATCGGGATGCGTATGTCGAGATGGGCGATGCAATGCGTCGGGATCTGCGTCGCCTTCTGTCCGCCCTGCAGGATGCCGACATTGACGGTGATGCGCCGGGCGACATCGCCGGCGCCCTTGCCGAGATTGAGATCGGCCGCCGCGATCGTCTCGGCCGAGGTCAGCACCGCATCGATCTCGGGCGGCAGTGCGGCGAGCTTGAGATGGTAGCGGTCATAGATTGCGGTCACGAGCCGGCTCACATCCGCGATCGGGTTGCGCGCCCGGTGAGCGTAGCCGCCATGGCCGCCGATGCTCTTGGCCGAGAGCGAGAAGCGCAAGGTGCCCTTCTCGGTGAAGCGCAGATTGGCAAGCCCGCTCGGCTCGCCATTGAGGCAGCAATCGGCTTCCATCTCGTCGCCGAACTCGTCGAACAGGAACTTCGTGCCGTAGCGGCCACCCGACTGCTCGTCCGAGACTACGGTCAGCGACAGCGCGCCGTTGAGCTTCTCGCGGTGGGGATAGAGCTGGCAGAAGGCGAGGATTGAGGCCAGCGTCCCGGTCTTCATGTCGGAAGCGCCGCGGCCCATGATCTTGCCGTCGATGACCTCCGCTTCCCAGAGCTTCTCGTTGGTGACCGGGAAGATATCCATATGGCCGTTGAGCATGAGATGGCGGCCGGGCTTTCCGGCCTCCCAGCGGCTGATGATATTCGGCATCTCCGGCACGAAGGCTTCGGTGCGATGCGCCACGCCAGCGGCATCGAGCAGTTCGCGCACGAAGGCCGCCGCCTCGCGCGTATCGCCCGGCGGGTTGACGCTCTTGATGCGCAGGAAGCGGCGCAGCAATTCGACGATCTCGTCGCGGCGCGCATCGATCGCCTGAAGCAGCTCGGCTTTCAGGGCGGCTTTGTCGGTGGGCATGGTCGGTCTTCTAGGTCGGCGTTTCGAAAGGGATGGAGCGCTCAGCCGCGATTGCGGAACGACATGGCGCGCGTCAGCTCGGTCTTCTCCAACCGGGCGGCGACGCAATAGGCGGGGTTGAAGACATTGGCGATGTCGTAGCGTACCGCCTGCCCGAGCAGGTGGCTCGCCTCGATCGGATCGACGCCGAGGGCATCACCGACCCAGCGCAGCAGTTCCGTCGTTGCGAATTGGAGGGGCTGGTCGAGCGGGCGCCCGCTGGCGATCACCAGCAGGTCGGTCTCGGTCTCGCAGCGCGGCCAGCGCAGGTTCTGCTTCTTGAGGAGCTTCACGGTGAATTCGACCTCGAACGAGGTCTCGACGCCGGTGCCGGCGATCTCGCCATCGCCCTGGCAGGCATGGCCGTCGCCGAGGAAGAACAGCGCGCCGTCGACGAAGACCGGAAAGGCGATCGTCGCGCCCGGCCCGAACAGGCGGTAGTCCATATTGCCGCCATTGGCACCGCTGGTCGCGGTCGAGATCGCCTGGCCGCGCTCGGGCGCGACGCCGAAGCAGCCCATCATCGGCGCGAGCGGGAAGCTCCAGTCCTTGATGCGAGCGGAAGGCTCCAGCAGCTTCACCGTGCCGGCCTCGGCGTCGATCGCCCATTCATGGCGCTCGCGCTTCGGCAGCTCAGCCAGGACCGAAGGGTCGAGCACGCCGGGCGCCAGCGGCGAATAGGTCCAGCCGGTCTTCCGGTTCGGCGTCATTCTCTCGATCGTGACCAGCAGCGCGTCGCCGGGTTCGGCGCCGGTGACGAAGAACGGTCCGGTCATCGGGTTGCCGCGCGGGGCATGCTGTGCACCATCGCCACCGAAGCCGGCGGCATCCAGCGTGGTCGTGACGACGCTGTCGCCGCTGGCGATCTCCAAAACTGGCGGCAGGGTGGCGAGCACGTTCGAATAGCGGGTCGGAACGAAGTTGTGGCGCGCCATGGAAGCCTTCCTGAGCCGGGTTCGCGTCGGTGTCTGACGGTGACCGTAGGAGCAAGCTCCCGGCTTGAGAAGCGTACCCGGACGAACAGGTGCCTTGCGTGGCGGTCGGCTGGTGCCGTGCAAGGCGTCAGCGAATGTCCCTCGCCGTCAACCGTGGCCAACCGGCATTGGCGCGGGCGATGTAGGTCTTCGTCCGCCCGAGCCAGGTCGCCCGCACGCCGAGATCGTAATTCAGGTAGAGCCGTCCATCGACGATCGACCAGGCCTCCGGCTCGATCTTCACGAGATAGCCGCGCGAGGTGCCATAGGCGCAGTACCCGCCATAGGCCGGCACATAGCGTTCCGGGTCCGCCTCGAACAGGGCCTTGTGCTCGGCGCTGGCGAAATGCCAGACGGCGCCGGCATACCGGAGTGCGAATTCCGGCTTGCCCGGCCGCGGCCCCCCATCGCGAAAATAGGCGACGGGGTCGTAGCCGCGGATTGCGATACCCTCCACGGAGCCGAGCGTGTTGATCGGGCGTGGCGCTTCGGCCCTTGCGGCTGCCGCGGCGACCAGCGCCGCTGTGGCGAGAGCGATGAAGGCGCGTCTGTGGAGCATGGCGTTGCCCCTGCGCTCAGGCCCGGCGCGCTTCGAGCGCCTCGAAGACATAGGCCGCGAGGTAGCCGTAGATCGCGTGGCCGATGAGGCTCATGAAGGAGAGGCGCGGCACATCGTTCAGCAGGAAATGCTGCCCGGCCAGCGGCGCGAAGAAGGCGAGCGCGATGAAGTAGGTGATCACGCCCCAGATCCAGCCATCGGCCGGCATGCCGAAGCTCTTCACCCAGCGCGTCAGGACCCAGTAGCCGAGCGGGTAGAACAGGAAGCCGGTGACGAAATGCAGCAGCTTGGCGGTCGGCGTCGAAATCATCAGGCCGAGCTGATGGAAGAAGAGCGACTTCACCAGCTCCGGCGGCTCCAGCGGATATTCGGCGAACCAGGCGGTCGGAACGGCCGAGAACAATTCCCAGAAACCCAAGCCGGCAAAGCCGCCGAGGGCGAGGTTGATCACGGTGCGGGTCGAGGGCAGCGCGAAGCCGCGGGTCAGGGTCGCGGTGGTCATGGCGAGAGTCCTTTCCGGATCTCAGTGAGCGATGGCGAGCGGTGTCGAGGCGACGGCGAGCGCGGCGAGCCGCCCCGCGCCGCGGCTGCGCAACTGCGCCAGCCGGCGGGCGGCGAAGAGGTTGTTGCCGCCGCGCCGCGTCAGACGTTCGTCGAGGAGCTGGGCGGCGCGGTCATGCTGGCCTGCCCGGATCAGGCTTTCGGCATGGGCCTGCTCGAACAGATCGCGCTGGGCATGGCTGCCGCCGATCGCGAGCAAGCCGTCGCGGGCCAAGCCGAGCAGCCGCGCGGCTTCGTCATAGCCGCCCTCATGGAAGGCGATGAGCCCGAAGGCTGCGAACGCACCGTTGCGGGCGGCAGCGCGCCGCTCGCCGCTGGGATGAGCCTCGGCATCCTCGATCAGGCTGCGGGCGATGGCCTCGGCCCCGTCGGCATGGCCGGCACCGAGCAGCGACAGGGCATAGTGCAGGTCGGCGAAGACGAGGCGGCCGTCATGGATGCGTCCTTCGGCCTTGGCCGCGAGCTCCTCCCAGCGATCGCCGACATCGACGCCGGCATAGTCGAGCCGGGCGAGCAGCGAGGCGCCATTGGCGATGTCGCGATAATCGTCGGTCGGTTCGGCCCGGATCTCCTCGTCATAGAGCCGCAGCACCTCGGGGGTCTCGCCGCGCTCCAGCCGGAACAGGGCGAGATGCCAGACGATGTGGAAGCGCAGGTTGTTGGCATGGGCGACAGGCCGTCCGTCGCCGAGCCAGGCGATGCCCTCGTCGACACGGCCGGTCATCTCCAGCACATGGGCGACGGCATGGCGGCCCCAGGCGTCGCGCGGGCTCAGGGCCACGGCGCGGCGGCCGGTGCGCTCGGCCTGCGCATAGAAGCCCCGCTCTTCGAGTGCGAAGGCATGGCAGCCATGGACGAAGCCAGCGAGCGGATGGGTCTCGCCGAAGCCCGGTGCGTAGCGGTTCAGCGTCGCCAGCATCTGCGCCTGATCGCCGAGCATGAAGCGCAGGCCGTGCGAGAGCTTGAGTGCGAGCACGTCGAAGGGATGGGCGAGCAGGATCGCCTCCAGCCGCTCGGCCGCCCGGCGCGGGGCGTCGTCGAGCCACAGCGCCAAGGCCTCGATCACCATCGTCTCGCGTCGCGTGACCGGCCGTCGGACAGCGGCAGCCCGCGCCTTGCCGAGGCAGTCGCGGGCGGGTGCGACGAGCTCGGCGCGCGCCAGCGAGAGCAGCATCAGTCCCTTGGCGGCATGGGCGAGCGCGAAGTCGGGATCGGCGCCGAGCGTCCGGGCGAGATGCTCGGGCGTCGCCGCGGCATGGGCCATCAGCGCTTCGAGCGTAGCGTTCCAGGCGAGGCGCGCGGCATCGCCGGAGACGGTGATGCGATCGCCGGAGAGATCGTGATGGACGGCGTCAGACATGGGTTGCTCCATTGCCGCGCCGCGAAGGGCGCTTGTGAGGGAGTTCGCAACGGCGCGATCAACCGGCGTTCAACTTGCTTCACGGACCCGTGTGATCCGCGCCGGGCCAGCGGATGCGCCCTGCTGCTCCGGCGCAGGCTTGCGTGCCGGGCCGGTCCAGGGGGCGCTCTTGAACCAGCTGACCACGAGCGCGGTGGCGAGGATCAGCGCGAATCCGGCAAGGTTGAGCAGCGCGACCAGAAGCTCGCCGCGCCCGGCCATGTCGGCGATCGTGCCGAGCAGGCGCGACAGGACGACGCTCGCCAGAAAGGTCGCGAGCGACTGCCGCCCGATCAGGATGAGCAGATGGCCCGCGCCGCGGTCGAGCCGGTCCCGCCAGGGTTCGATCAGGCTGAGCACGAGATAGGCGAGCGCCAGGAAATGCAGCACGCGCAGGATATGCAGATCGGTCTTCTCGCTGGCCGGGATCAGCAGGTCGCGTACGGCCTGCGCGAAGGGCCAATGCTCCAGGATGCCCCAGAAGGAGAGCGGCAGCGACAGCAGCAGGAAGATTGCGGCAGCGAGCATCAGCCGGCGGTCGCCGAGCTGGGGCACTGGCAGCCATCTCATGCCGATGAAGAAGCCGATGAAGAAGATCAGCTGCCAGGCGAAGGGGTTGAGGAACCAGCCCGTGCCGTTCCAGGGATTGCCGGAGAGATTGAAACCGGTCGCCCAGACCATCGCATAGAGCGCCGCCGCGGTCAGCAAGGGCAAGGCGGCATGGAGGTGCCGCGCCAGCATCATCACCGGCACCAGCGCCAGGATGACGAGATACATCGGCAGGATGTCGAGATAGTCCGGCTGCCAGGTCAGCGTGACCAGGCCGAACAGCGCCTGCTCGGGATCGGACAGCAGCGGCGCGAACTGCCGCGCGATCTCCGCTAGGCCGAAGATGCGATCGAGCGTGGCGGCGAGCGCGATCAGTGCGAGGACGAGGCCGATCTGCGCCCAGTAGACCTGCCAGATCCGGTAGGCGATGCGCGCCGTGCCCAGCCACAACCCGCGACGCGTGAAGACGCCGCCGAAGGCCAGCGCGCTGGCGATGCCGGAGCAGAAGACGAAGAGCTCGGCGCCGGACGAGAACCCGAAGCGCGCGGGAATCCAGGCGTTCCAGCTGTTATCCGGCAGATGCGCGACGAAGATGATCAGCATGGTCAGGCCGCGAAACAGGTCGAGCCGCTCGTCGCGTGGCCGCTTTGCCGGCGTGGCGGTGAGACCTGCCATCAGAAGGCTCCCTCGTAGCTCGCGGCGTCGATACGGCAGGCGAGCAGCGTGAAGCCGCTGCGCCAGAACGCCGCTTCGGCTTCGCGCGCCAGCGTCTCGCGATCCTCGATCGTCGCGCCATGCCCGCCCATCGCGCGCGCGACCGCGGCGAAATCGGTTTCGCCGATATCGACGCCGGCGCGGGCCAGGCCGAGCTGACGCTGCTTCAGCGCGATCAGCCCGAGCGCCCGGTCGACCAGTACGACGACGATCACCGGGAGGCCGAGATCCCGTAGCGTCGCCAGCTCGCCCAGCACCATCTCAAGCCCGGCATCGCCGACGAAGCACAGCGTCGGGCGGCCCGCGCCGAGGGCGGCGCCGGTTGCCAGCGGCAGGGCGCAGCCCATGGTGCAGAGCCCGCTCGATTGCAGCAGGCGGCGCGGCCCGTCGCAGCTCCACAATTGGCTGAGCAGGATGCGATGCGCGCCGGAATCGGCCGTTGCGACCGTACCTGCCGGTGCGATCCAGCGTAGGGTCTCGAAGACGGCGTGCGGCCCCCATTCCTTGGGATCGGCGAAAGCGGCAAGGAAGGCCTCGCGCGCTGTCGTCGGTTCGCGGCCAGGCCAGGTCCGGCCGCCTGTCAGTCCGTCCGACAGGCGGGTCAGGATCGAGCCGACATCGCCTGCCAGCAGCAGGCTGGAATGATGCATGCCGTGCTGAACGGGCTCGGCGACGATGTCGATGACCGGCTTGCCGGCCGGCCAGGGGTTTCGCCAGCCCTGGCGCATCTCGATCGGATCGTAGCCGGCCAGCACGATCAGGTCGGCGGTCTCGATCAGCGGCCGGGCGAGCGCATCGGCTTTGGGCGAGAGGCCGACAGCTCCGATCACGCGCGGATCGCTGTCCGGCACCAGCCCCTTGGCCTTGTAGGTGGTGAGGAGCGCCGCGCCGGTCGCGGCCAGGAAGCGATCGAGCGCTGCTCCGCCTCCGTCCTGATTGACGAGGTCGAGCCCGGCGATCACGAGCGGCCTCTGCGCGGCGGCGATCAGGGCTTGCGCAGGCCAAATATCGGCCGGAATCGCGGGAGCGGCAGGCGGAATGACGTAGGTCGCATGCGAGGCCGCGCGGGCGTCGGCGATCGAGATCGGCAGGTCGATATGGACCGGTCCCGGCCGGCCGCTCCGGGCGAGTGCGACGGCCTTGGCGACGACGAGAGCCTCGGTGCCCGGCGCAACGCGAAAGCTGGCCTTGACCAGCGGGCGCAATACGGCCTGATGGTCGAAGACCTGATGGGTGTAGCTTTCGGCCAGTTCCTGGTCGACGCAGCCGGTCACGAAGACCAGCGGCACGCGATCCTGCTGCGCGTTGGCGACGACATTGACGGCATTGGCGACGCCGGGACCGAGCGTCGCGACCAGCACGGGCAGGGCGCCGGTCGCGTGCCAGAGCCCTTCCGCCATGAAGCCCGCGGCGTTCTCGTGCCGCGCGAGTTCGAAACGGATGCCGGCACGTTCGAGCGCATCGACCAGCGCCAGCACCTCGCCGCCGGGAATGCCGAAGGCATGGGTCGCACCGGCTGCTGCGAGCGTGGCGGCCAGGAGATCGGCGCCGGTCACGAATTCTTCCGGACGGGTTCCGGCCGGCCCCGCGGCCGCTATCCGTTCGTGGCGCATCGTCTCTCTCTCCGTTCGCCGCCGCAGCGGCCATGCCGGAGAGATCGCGCGGGGCGCCCGTTTGGTTACACGATCACGGAGACGTGAGGCTGCTGCGCCCTGCGGCAACGGGCGATCCGGCCGGCATCGTCAAACGCCAGGCGCGCTCGACCCAGGCCGCAACAACGTCGTGACCGCCAGGATGCAGGCAGAGTTCCAGCCGTGAGGGGCCGCCGCAGCCGCTGGCGACGCGGCAGGCGAGTTCGCCCGCGCCGCTGGCGGCGCGCGTGCTTCCGGCCCAGCCGGCCGTGCAGCCGCCAGGCGCGATGATCGCGAAACTCCTGAAGACATCGCCCTGCCGGGCGCCGGAGCGCAGCGTGCGGCCGGCGAGCGGAACCGTCATGTCGCTCGTGCCATGAACATGGATCAGCGGTGGACGCGGGCTTTCGCAGCTTGCGGGCAGCGGCTCCCAAAACGCGCCGGCGATCGGGGCGAAGGCGGCGAAGCGCCGTGGCGTGCGGCAGGCGAGGGACCAGACCATCGAGCCACCCTGAGAGAAGCCGCTCGCGAGGATGCGGCGGGGATCGATGGGAAAACGTGCGACGACATCGTCCAGAACCTGCCCGACGAAGGCGAATTCGTCGCGCTGCTTCGCGGGAGAGCCGGGGAAGGACCAGGAGTGGCCGGCGCCGTCGGGCGCGACCAGTGCGACCCCGAGGCGACGGGCGACGGCGGCGAAGACGGGATCGGCGATCACCTCCTCGGCCGAGCCCTGATAGCCGTGAAAATACAGGATGGCGCCGACCGGCCGTCCTGCCGCAGCCTGCGGCGGCACTATGATGCGATAGCTGCCGCTCGTCACGCTGCAACCCCGATCGGCGGGGCAGGCGCTGCCGGGCTGAGCATGGCCCGGCTCCTGCGCAAGCGCCGAAGCAACCATGCAAAACCCGGCCATCGCGCCGGCGAGCCTCAGCCTTGTTGCCATGCCTGATGTCTCCGCTGCGGGTGAAGCTTCGTGGCTCCCGCGCGAGCGTAGCGGGGCGCCGGGTTCGCTTCACCTCGCCATCGCGGGCTTGTGAGCCTGCGCCCGCCATGCGACGGAGTTGAGCTGCGAATCCTCCTGGAAAAAGCGCAAGACGTGTCGCTGCAAGAGCTCGAAACCCTGCTCCGACCGATCTTCCTCGCGGCCCTTGCCGGCGATGCCGCAGCCTATCGCCTCTTCCTCGACACGATCAGCGTGCGGCTGCGCGGCTATCTGCGCCAGATGCTGGCGCGCGCCGGCCGGACCGAGGCGAGCGAGGCGGAGGATGTGCTGCAGGAGACCTTGCTGGCGCTGCACCTCGCGCGCCACACCTACGATGCCGCGAGCCCGGTGACGGCCTGGGCCCATGCCATCGCGCGCTACAAATTGGTCGATCATCTGCGCCGTTCCGGCCGCCATGCCGGCGCCCTGCCGCTCGAAGACGAAGCATATCAGCTCGCAGGTCCGTCGGAGACTGTCGCGGCCGAGGCAAGGCTCGATCTGGAGCGTGCGATGGCCATGCTGCCGGAACGTACGCGCCGGCTGATCGATCAGGTCAAGCTCCAGGGCGCCAGCGTCGCCGAAGCAGCCGGCCGTGCCGGAATGACGGAGACGGCGGCGAAGGTCGCGATCCATCGCGGCCTGCAGGCGATGGCGAAATTCCTCTCGAAACGCCGGACGGGGCCATGATGCAGCCGATGCGCATTCCAAGGTCCGTAACCTTTCGCCGGCTCCTCGCGAACTTTAAGAAGGCCGGAACATCCTTGAGGGTCGGGACATGCAGACCGACGATCTGATCACCCTGATGAGCGCGAGCAGCCGCCCGGTCGATACCGGCTGGCTGCGCCGTGCGACCTGGCTCAGCGCCTTCGCGGCGCTTGCGGCCACGGCCGGGCTCGTCCTGCTGACGCTCGGAACCCGGCCCGATCTTGCCGGCGCCTGGACGACGCTCCCGGTCATCGCCAAGGCTCTGTTCGGCGCCAGCATCGCGGCCGTCGCGCTCACGCTGTTCCAGAGCAGCCTGCGGCCGGGGTTGAAGCCGGCGCGGCGCCTGCCGGTCGTCGCGATCCCGCTCCTGGTGGTGGCCGGCTGGGCGCTCCTGACGCTGGCGCAGGCGCCGGCCGAACAATGGGACACGCTGATCTTCGGCCGCCATTGGCAAGCCTGCCTGATCGCTGTGCCTCTCTATGCCTTGCTGCCGCTCGTCGTGCTGCTGTTGCTGGCACGCCGTGGCGCGCCGGTCGACGGCGCCCTGACGGGGGCCTGTGCCGGCCTCGCCTCGGCAGGGCTGGCTACCGTCGCCTACAGCCTGCATTGCCCGGACGACACGGCTCCCTTTCTGGCGACCTGGTACACGCTCGCGACTGCGATCGTCGCGGTGCTGGGAGCGCTGATCCTGCCGCGCTTCCTGCGCTGGTGAGGTCGTTTCTGACGGTGCCGGCGCGTGTGGATCTGCCTGCCCGTTCTCGGCCCGGCTGAACCCGGATCAACAGCCTGACGAAGACCGGGCTGCCGATCAAACTCGTCAGCGCTCCAGGGGAATCGCGAGAGCTATCGTGGACCACCCGTATGCCTCACGCGGGCGGCCAGCCAGGCGTTCAGCTGCTTGTCGCTTGCGAAGCGCTGCGTCGGCGCGACGAAACGCTCGCACATGTTGTCCACCTGGTTCTCACCCGCGTCATCCTCAGCCTCGCCGCGCTACAGCAAAGTGGCGCAGCGCAGATGACCCGGGGGGGACGGCGCCCTGTCGGACGCCGATCACCGGGGTGCGGAGACATGTTGCACCCCGATTTACTCCCCTGGGCCTACGTCCCAAGGCCCGAAGCCGTGGCCGGAGGACGATGCTTACAAGCCTGCGGGTCAAGGCCATAAACTCGCCCTTAACCTCGATCGGTCATTTCGTCTGACTAGTAGTAGTGGCTTCGCGCGGGCGGTACCTGCTGCGGCGCGAGGGTGGCAAACCATGCGGCTGATCGTCGGCTCAATCATCGTCTTCGTCTGCGTCTTCGGCAGCTATGCGGCTATGGGTGGCCATCTCGAGGTCCTCTGGCAGCCGTTCGAGTTTGTCATCATCCTCGGCGCAGCGATCGGTGCCTTCATCATCGGCAACCCCGGGCCGGTGCTCAAGGCCGTGCCCTCCATGCTCGGCACCATCGTGAAGGGCCCCAAGTACAAGCAGGAAGCTTATGTCGAACTGCTGGGGATGCAGTTTTCGCTTTATAAGCTCGTGAAGCAGAAGGGCATGCTCGCGGTCGAGCAGCACATTGAGAATCCGAGCGAGTCGACGCTGTTCAACGCGTTCCCGACTTTTGCAGCGAACCATCACGCGGTCGAGTTCGTCTGCGACTACATGCGCATGCTGACGCTCGGCGCCAACAACGTCCACGAGATCAGCGATCTCATGGACGAGGAGCTGGAGACGCACCACCAGGAGCAGGAGCGTATCGTTTCGGCCATGCAGTCGATCGCCGACGGAACACCGGCGCTCGGCATCGTTGCCGCCGTGCTCGGCGTGATCAAGACGATGGGGGCGATCAAGGAGCCGCCGGAGGTGCTGGGACATCTGATCGGTGGCGCGCTCGTCGGCACCTTCTTCGGCGTCTTCGTCGCCTACGGCTTCTTCGCGCCCATGGCGGCGTCGCTCAAGAGCACCTTCGAGGCGGAAGCCAAGTACTTCCTTTCACTCAAGGCGGGTCTCCTCGCCCATATCAGCGGCCAGCCGCCGGTGATGGCGGTCGAATTTGCCCGCAAGGCCCTGATGAGCGACGTCCGCCCGACCTTCGCCGAAGTGGAAGCGGCAACCGCCGCTCTGCCCGCCAGCGTCTGACCCGATTTCCAGCAGGAACGCGATGGCCAAGTCGACCCAGCCGATTATCATCAAGAAGGTCAAGAAGGCCGCTCATGCCCACCACGGCGGCGCCTGGAAGATCGCCTATGCGGACTTCGTGACCGCCATGATGGCGTTCTTTCTGCTGATGTGGCTGATCAGCATGACAACGCAGGAGCAGAAGGACGGCCTGGCGGAATACTTCGCGCCGACGTCTGCTCTGAGCCCCGGCACCAGTGGCGCTGGCGGCGTCCTGATGGGCACCGCCCTGGACAAGGCGGGCAACAAGACGTCGGCGCCCCGCGACGTGGCGAGGGACACGACCGGGCAGGATGACAAAGCGCGGCCGACCAGCGCGGGCGGCGGCGACCGCGAGGGCAGCCGTCGGGCTGCCAGCGTGCAGGTCAACTACAGCGCCATAGCCAGCCTCCGGCAGGCGCTCCAGAACATGCCTGAAATTGCCGATCTGTCGCGCAACATCGTGATCGAGCAGACCAAGGAGGGGTTGAACGTGTCCCTCGTGGACGATAACGGCCGCTCCATGTTCCCCGAGGGCTCGGTCCAGCCCTATGAGCGCACCCGTCTCGTGCTGGAGGCGATCGCGCCCACAATACGTCGGCTGCCCAACCAACTGTCTGTCAGCGGCCACACGGCCGCCGCACGCCCGGGCACGGTGCAGGCCGTCGATTCCTGGGGCCTCACCGCCGGGCGCGCGCTCGCCGTGCGCGAGATCCTGTCGGGTGCCGGGCTCCCCAACGACCGCTTTACGTCCGTGGTGGGACGCGCCGACACCGAGCCGCTCTTCCTCGACAATCCCTACATCCCGCCGAACCGACGGGTGACGATCACGCTGCTCAATGCGGAGCCGCCGCTGCCCCCGGGCGCCTTTCCCTGACGACAAGGCGTCTCGGATGAGAGCGGCCAAACGTGAAACGCGCACGGAACGCCGCTAATCACTGTGAAAAGCATAGAGGTCGTCACGCCAAAAAAGCGGCGCCGGCGGCTGTCTGGGCGGCGACAATCTGGCCGCGGGGGCCATTGCGATCGCGGCATTCGGCGTGCGCATCGATGCCGAAATCGCTCTCCCACTGGCAACGGAAGAGACGCCGACTCAATATCGCGTCCGACGTTGATCCCGCCTGAGCCATCCTGTGTCGAGCCGCCGGGGAGCGGACATTCGGGCCGTCGGCAATGGGTTAGATCTCGCCTCGGGCTCTAGGTTCTTGGATGACCTGAAGACCGCCTGGCGCGTCCGTTTTCCGCCGGAATGTCGGTCTCGAACATCCAGACCTGCGGCGACAGCGAACTCTTCCTTTTCAAAAGGCGCCGAGCCAGCGGCGACACAGAGCTGGAAATCGCCCCGTTTTTGTTGCTCCGTGACATCGCCCCTCTGGGAAAGGCGGGGGTGCGTCGCAAAAATCCGATTCGAGCCCATCCGGACGACAATCTCGCGGCGCATCGCAAATTCGACACGCAAAGAGCGGTGATGGGGCAAACAATGGGGCAGGAGTCGAAGCTCGCGAAAATATCTATTTTCTTCAGATATTTAATGGAGTTTCGTGGCGGACAGGGCGGGATTCGAACCCGCGATACGGTTTCCCGTATACACACTTTCCAGGCGTGCGCCTTCAACCACTCGGCCACCTGTCCGGCGCGCTGCTTATGACTGCCGGCCCACGATCTTTCAAGGGCCGAGATGCAGTGTTTTGCACAATCCCGGTAAATCGGTTGCGATCTGCGGCTGGCAAGGCCACATCTGGTCGCCGGAACGGTTGCGTCGGCCGGGAGGTTCGCGGCGCAGCCCGGTGGATCGCGGCGGGAGCAGGTGGTGCGGTTTCTTCTCCGGTTGATCGGTTATCTGTCCGTCGCGGCCGGCTTCGTCGCGCTTGTGATCGACGGCGCCCGATCGATCGCCAATGCCGGATTGCGCTTCACGCCGCTCGGTGAGGTGCTGACCGCTATCATCCATGAACGCTATCAATCGATCCAGCCGGCGATCGAGCGCAATCTCCATCCCTGGCTCTGGGATCCTCTGTTGCTGAATGTGATGCGCGCTCCGGTGGCCGCGGCTGCGCTCCTGCTCGGTTTCGCGTTGCTCTGGCTGGGGCGGCGCCCGGACGAGGTGATCGGCATCGTCACGCGTCGGTGATGGGTCGCCTGCGATCCCGCCCCTGTCCGAACCGGCCCGGGGCGCTTACATAGGCGTCGAGCTCGAACGAAACGGAGCCAATGATGTTCTCCCTGCGCAAGAAGACCGAGATTCCGACCGCCGTCGAGGCGCTGCCCGGCCGTGCCACGGCGATTCCCACCGCCGAAACCCATTTCGTCAACGGCCGCCCGCTGGCTGGCCCTTATCCCGAGGGAGCCCGCAAGGCCGTCTTCGGCCTCGGCTGCTTCTGGGGTGCCGAGCGCAAGTTCTGGCAGAGCGGCGAGGGCATCTGGGTGACCGCCGTCGGCTACGCCGGCGGCTCGACGCCCAATCCGACCTATGAGGAGGTCTGCAGCGGCCTGACCGGCCATACCGAGGTCGTCCTCGTGGTCTTCGATCCCGGGAAGATCGCCTATGAGGACCTGCTGAGGATCTTCTGGGAGAACCACGACCCGACCCAGGGCATGCGCCAGGGCGGCGATATCGGTACGCAGTATCGCTCGGCGATCTACACCTACGATGCCGGGCAGCAGGCAGCGGCCGAACGCTCGCGCGCCGAATACGGCAAGGCGCTGGCCGCCGGCGGCTACGGTCCGATCACGACCGAGATCCGCGAGGCGCCGACACTCTACTTCGCCGAGGACTATCACCAGCAGTATCTGGCGAAGAACCCGGGCGGCTATTGCGGCCTGGGCGGCACCGGCGTCGCCTGCCAGATCGGCCTCGGCGTCGAGGCCTGATGCAAAGGGGAGGCATGGCCTCCCCTTCTTTCGGTCTGCTGAGTTCCCTGTATGTTCTTGCGTTGCCGTCAAAGCTTCGCTAGCCTTCCCATGGGGTAGGGGAGCGGGACCGACATGGTGGCGCGGGTCGCGACGGTGGCGTTCGAGGGCATCGAGGCGCGCGCCGTCGACGTTCAGGTCCAGATCGCGCCGGGTGGCGTCGCCTTCGTGCTGGTCGGCCTCCCCGACAAGGCCGTGGCCGAAAGCCGCGAGCGGGTTCGCGCCGCGCTTCTCGCTTCAGGACTCGCGCTGCCCGCCAAGCGCGTCACCGTCAATCTCGCCCCGGCCGACCTGCCCAAGGAGGGCAGTCATTACGATCTGTGGCTTTGAATATTAGAATTTAAATTCAATATGTTGGACTTCTTCGGCGAGCTGGTATCTGGCTACGGGTAAGCAGGGGGTAAGCAGGCGGCGAGTTTTCGTGCGGCTGATCCTACGCCAGCTCGTACTCAGCGTCTGCGTAGGCTGCGTGTCTGAAGCCCTTGAACATCACAACCTGGTGGAGCCGGTAGGCAGCGGTGAGACCGGCGAGACCGGTACCGCCGATGGCAACCTTTGGCCCATTGCTGACAATTGGAAGGTCTGCTCCCGGGCGGTGCGATGAGGTCGGCACCGAGTGGCCGGAGCTGGCCAAGGCGGTTCTGATGGGCGGCAGGCGAGCATAAGGCAAACAGGCCCCTAATTCAGCGCGACTGTTGGTGAGGGCCAGGTCACATCTTCGCGGGTCACAGAGGCGCGGTCTGAGTCCCACGTGTGGACCTTCGTCAAAGGTTACATGTGAATAGGGCTGTCCGCTCGATCACGTCGTTCCGCGAGCATGTTAGCAAGAGGAATGCACAAGCTCGTCAATCCCTCGACGTCTGGTCAGTCCGAATTCATCGACCTCGGTCGCACGCTGCGTGACATCCCTGTGGGCGAGAACCTGACGGATGAGATCGACCTACAGAGACTCATGGGCTCGGGCGCTTCGAGCACATGGGCCGAGCTCTGCCCGGAAATGCGGGTGGTTGTATTGGCCGAGGCGGGAGCCGGAAAGACCTGGGAGATCCGCAATCTTGCCGGCCGCCTCCGCCACGAGGGCAAGGTGGCATTCTTCATTCGCCTGGAGTTGCTGGCGGAGAATTTCGAGCTCGCTTTCGAGCCGGAGCAGCATCAGAATTTCGAGGCGTGGCTGGCCGGCCAGGAAGATGCCTGGCTGCTCCTCGACTCCGTGGACGAGGCACGGTTGCGCCATCCTAGCGATTTCGGGACCGCAATCCGAAAGTTCGCCAACGTGCTGGGCGCGGCGAAGGCCCGAGCCCACATTGTGCTGACCAGCCGCATTAGCGCCTGGCGACCTGCGACCGACCTGAGTCTGTGCGTCGAGCTGCTGCCGCATCCTTCACCGGATACCAATACACGGACTAGCGAGAGCGACGATGTGATGGATGGTGACACTGTCCGAACGGAACGTGTCCAAGGCGACGCTACATCCGGGTACCGATTGGTCACCCTCGAGGACCTGGGCGACGATCAGGTTAGTCGCTTTGCCGCCGTCCGTGGGGTCGACAATCCTACTGCCTTCGTTGACGCCGTAGAACGCGCCGATGCGAAGGGCTTCACGGGACGGCCCCAGGATCTCGACGAGCTGGTCGACTTCTGGCGCGTCAATGGCAGAATCGGCTCGCGGTGGGAGATCCTGACCGCCAGCATTGACCGCCGGCTAGAGGAGCGCGATCAGAACCGGGCCGATGTCAACGCCCTGTCACCCGAGAGGGCCAAGTTGGGTGCACAGGCCTTGGCCGCTGCCGTGACGTTGACCGGAGTGCCGGTTATTCGGGTGCCCGATGGTGCGGATACCACCGATGGCGTTCCCATCTCCACAGTTCTTCCGCAGTGGACCGATGCCGAAGCGGGGGTGCTGCTGCAACGGCCCCTGTTCGACAGCGCCATCTACGGGACGATCCGGTTCCATCACCGGTCGGTTCGTGAATTCCTGGCGGCGCAATGGTTCGCTGACCGCCTCGGGCAGGCGCCGTCGCGCCTTGGCTTGGAACAGCTGTTCTTCCGCCGCCAGTACGGGATCGAGGTGCTGTCGCCGCTGCTGCGCCCGGTGCTGCCTTGGCTCATGCTGATGGACGAAGGCATCCGACGGCGGGTGCTGGCACTGGCACCGGAGGTGGTCTTCGAAGGCGGGGACCCGAGCCGCTTGCCTTTGGCCGATCGCAAGAGAATCCTGGCTGACGTTTGCAGGCAACTTTCTAAGCACACGTCCGATCGTTCGGTGCAGGACTACTCGGCCGTACAGCGGTTCGCAAACGAGGACATTGCGGACGATATCCGGGTGCTGCTGCATCGCTACACGGACGATCCGGAAGTCGCGCCCTTTCTGCTCAGGATGGTCTGGCTCGGACAGCTTCGCGACCTCGCCTCCGAAGTCATCAGTCTGGCCATCGATCCCGCCGATGCGGGCTATCGCCGCCTGACGGCCGTCCGCGCCCTCAATGCGATCGGGACGGAACCCGAAATCGACGCGGTGCGCCAGGCGGTCCTGGCGGAGCCCGGCGATCTCGACCGGCGGCTACTGTCCGAGTTGATCTCGGGCTTGCCCGGCACACCGGCGAGCGTCGCCTGGTTGCTCACGGCGATCGGGCGTGTGGCGCCGAAAAAGAAGCACGCCGTCGATCATCTGTCGCATGAGCTCGCAGCCTATGTGGAGCGGAGCCCGGCCATCGACCCGGCCCTGGTGGTCGGTCTGGAGGCGCTGTTGGGCACCGCGCCGATGCTCAGCGACCGGAGTAACCAGGTCTCGCAGCGCTTCGAGTGGGTGCTGGTCGCGGCCTCTCGGGCGGTGGATCGGCTGATCCAGGAGCGTGACCCGATCGTGCTGACGCCTGCCGCTCACAATATCATCCGCCGTGTGAGCACCGCCTACCAGAGTGACGTACTGTCGGGGGAAAGAGAGACGTTCGCCGAACTTGTTCAGGCGTGGCCGGAGCTCAACCGGGCGCAGTTCTGGCATGATGTCGAGCAATTGCGGATCAGCAAGGACGCAAAAGGCGGGCCGCGTGTCACCGATTGGTGGCAGCCGGCAAACTATGGTGCCTCCTGGAAGCTCGGCGCCGACGATTTCGCCTTTACGGTCGAGGCGATGACATCGAAGCCGTTGCTAGACGATCAACTCGTTGCCCTGACGCTGGCCTTCCATATCTACCAGAACAATGGTCGGCCACGGCATTGGCTGGCCGCTATGAAGCGAGCTGCAGCAACTGGGGAAGTGGCGGATCGGCTGCAAGCACTGCTACATCCTGGGGCCGATCCAGAGGGGCGCAAACTGAAGGCCCAACAGCGGCGATGGATTCGCCGCGACAAGGAGCGTCAGGCGGCCGAGGCGAGAGAACTCGGGGACTCTCGCGACAATCTAACCGCGCATCTCGAACAATTGCGTACCGATCTCCGCTCTCACCCTGAGCGGGCGGGCCAAATGAGAGCGATCCGCTACCTTTTCGACCGAACCCGGGACAGCCAGCATCAGAACCACTGGTCGAGCTATGACTGGCGCGGCCTGGCCGCGGACTTCGGGGACGACCTGGCGCAGCTGTTCAGGGACGCGGCACAGAACTTCTGGCGCCTCAACCGGCCGACGCTCCGATCGGAAGGGGCGCCTGCAAATGAAACGGCATTCGCCACTATTTTGGGCCTTGCTGGCCTCGATATCGAGACGCGAGAGACGCCTTCGATCCTCAAAACTCTGAGTGCTAATGAGATCGAGATCGCGTCGCGGCATGCTGTGTTCGAGCTTAACGGCTTCCCGGCGTGGTTTCCCGCGCTTTACGAGCACCATCGCGAAGCAGTGGCGGCCTTCCTGTTTGCCCAGATCCGGTACGAACTGACCGGTTCCGCCGCAAAAAACCGGGGCAATGACGTCCTCGGCAACGTGAGCTGGTCGGGCCAATGGGCCTGGGACGATCTGGGGCTGATGCTGATCGAGCTGCTGCACGAGCATGAGCCGGCGGATAGCGGCGCCTTGAGCAAGGTGCTGAGGATCGTGAGGAGCGCTAGCGGTCCTGATGCGGCCATTGCCGCCCTGGCGCGGTCGAAAAGCCGGGTCGTGGCGGAGGTTTCGCACGTTGGACAGTGGTTCGCGGTGTGGATGGGCGTAGAGCCGGACGCAGCGGTCCCGGCCTTCGCAGGCCACCTCGCGGCGCTTCCGGCCAAGCAGGCGACCAAGCTAGCCATGCACACGGCGGTTGCCTTGTTCGGAGGGGACTTCCACGCCGGGCCGGTGGCCCGGTCGGCCTTCATGCAGCCTCGATCGCTGCGCCGGCTCTATGACATCCTGCACCACTACATTCGGCGAGCAGACGATATTCACCGCACTGGTTCAGGTGTCTACAGCCCCGGATTGCGCGACGATGCGCAAGATGCCCGCGACAGCATCCTCGATCACTTGCGCGACCAGCCTGGAAAGGAGGCGCTGCTGGCGCTCCGCGAAATCGCGACGTCGCAGCCGGGCCGGGAATGGCTCTCGAGGCTGCTTCGCGGCAAGGCTGAGCGCGAAGGTGACTTCGAACCGTTCGAGCCCCACGACATCCCCTATCTAGGCGAGCACTTCGAACGCCGCCCTCGGAGCGCCCGCCAGCTCGGCGACACCGCGAGACTGCGACTGCTGCAGTTGAAGGAGGCGGCCGAGGAGAGCCGATCGCTCGACGCTGGGGTGCTGGACATTTCCGATGCACAAGCTGCGCGGGCGCTGCTGCAGGCCCGGCTGGAGGCCCTGTCCGACAACGCTTACAGCGTAGCTGCACTGGCCGGGGTGCCGCCTTCGCTGGTGCTATCCGGCGTGGGGTATGCAGCCGCCCAGCCGCTGGCTACCGGCACGTCCGAGGACGCGCCGGCGGTGTCCTGGATCGACACTCTTGAGGCAGGAAACACGTCGCAACGCGGCGTCCTTGCCGTTTTCCATCTGGCCCGTTCCAAGCGATGGCGGTGGCCGTGGTCACCGCTCCCGACTCTAAAGGGGACCGTGGCTGCAGCCCAGGCGCAATGGGAAGCTCGGGAAGACCAGGTGCCCACGCTCGATGATGTTGAGGTGATCGGCATCGACCTGACCCGGGTTCCGCCAGTGCAGGGCAAGAAGGATGGCTGGGACCGAATCTTCGATTTTCTCCGCTGGCTTTGGGGCACGACGCTGCTGCGGCTTGGGACGATGATCGCGGGCGCCGGCGTTACGGCTATCACCGGCGTGTTCCAAGTCTTCATCGAATGGGCCTTCGATAGATACTTTGGCATTCAGCTCGACATCCCCCAAAGCGCGGGGTGGATCGGGTGGGTGCTGCTGGCGATCGGGATCGGCGTCGCCGTGCTTGGTGCCGCGGATCAGCGCAAGGGGCGATAGGCATGCCGATCTGCATCTTTGGCCGCGTCGATCTGGAGCCTGCGATTACCCTGTCAGCGGGCTTGCGCCGAAGCGGATCGGGTTCGCGCGTCGGACTTAGATCCCGGCAACGCCAATCTTTTTGCCATCGAATTGACGCATCGCGTGCAGAGAGCAGACGGAAATGGAACGTCCGCTTCTCGGCAGATGCTGGATGCGCGGAGTTGGCGCTTGGCCGTGGCCTTGTACCGCGGCAGGTGCGTCATTACCGATCGATAGCATCATGCTGTGCCGCCTTCTGCAGATTGATGAACCCGCGGGCGTTGGCGCCCCCATTATCCTTTCGATCTTCGCAGTCCTTGCCGCGAACGCTGAAAAGCGAACCGACGCCATGCTTACCAAACAGCTCGTTGAATCCGTCCGCGCTCGCTTCAAAGGTCGCGCCGTCATTGTTCCCATTGCCCCAGCGGGAACGGCCCAGCAGCTTCCGCAGGGAGCGGCCTGAAGATGACATTGCGCCGGCAGCTCCGAAGACGCCCATGGCTGGGAGCCATTCTCCGCTTTCTCGGCCACGCGTCATGGGCTGCAGAGCAGAGTGCCTCAGGGCTCGATTTCCTCGGTGGGCGTCTTGAGGCGCCTTTTGCCGCTTGGACCGGTCCAGCCCGAATTGCCCGCACACTAGGTTTTAGAACGATAGAAGTGCCGCTTGCAGGAGGGCAGGTCGCAAGGCTTGTAGGAGTTACCCAGCATGACGCAGCGAACTTCATCTCCGCGGCCAACCAAGCCTTCCGCGAACATATCCTCAGGGAATTCGAAGCGGTTGAAGACGAACTGAGTGCGCTGTTCGAGGCTATCAGCCGCCTTGACCGGCCGCGCCGCTACCCCGCGGCCTGCCTTCTTGCCCCCATTTTTGTGCGCGCGACGGCCCTTATCGGCTCCTTGCCCACGACCATACCTGAGGGCTTCCTGCCGGAGCGCCAGCAAAAGCTCATCGACGCGGTCCGCGTATTCCAGGCGGAGCCTGCAGACGCGCGCCGGGCCGCAGTACAGCGCTTCATCGACTCTGACCTCGCTGACATGAAGGAATTCTTCGATACGATCGAGAAGAACCCTCTGACGCCTGAGCAGCGCCTGGCCGTGGTCACGGACGAGGATGCGACGCTTGTCCTCGCCGGGGCGGGCTCGGGCAAGACCAGTGTCATTGTCGCAAAGGCCGCCTACCTGATCGAACGCGACATCCGCCCCCCAAAAAGCATACTGCTCCTCGCCTTCGGGAAGGGCGCCGCCATCGAGATGGCCGCGCGCATCAGGGAACGGGCCGGCGCAGAAGTTGACGCCATGACGTTTCACGCGCTCGGCAACAGGATCATCCGCGAGGTCGAGGGCCGAGGGCCGGCGCTGGCCGAACATGCCAGCGAGGAGGCGAAATTTCGAGCGCTGCTGCGCGACATTCTGCTCAACGAAGTCGCGTCCAATGCCGACGTCGGGAAGCTGCTTCTGGATTGGCTCTCCGAATTCTATTTGCCGTACAAGAGCGAATGGGACTTCAAGACAGGCGACGGCTATTTCCAATGGCTGGAAGCCCATCGGCTCCGTACCCTGAACGGCGATCTCGTCAGGAGCTTTGAAGAATGGGAGATCGCCAACTGGCTCTATCGCAACGGCATCGCACACGAATACGAGCCGTTTTATGAAGGTCCTCTCCCGGAGGACGCACGCGGTTCCTATAGACCTGATTTCCGGCTGACGGAAAGCGGCATCTACATCGAGCATTTCGGCGTCCGCAAAGCGCGCGGACCTCTCGGCTCAATCCGCCTCACGACCGCGCCCCATATCGACTGCGACCGCTACCTTGCCGACATGGAATGGAAGCGCCAACTGCACACGAGGAACGGCACGACGCTCATTGAGACGTTCAGCTACGAGAAGGTCGACGGCAAGCTGCTCGACAACCTCAAAGAAAAGATCGCCCCCTACGCCACGTTTAAGCCTGTAGCCACCGACCAGCTGGTTAGCACCCTGGACGCCATGGGACAGGTTGATTCCTTCACGCAGACGCTGGGTACGTTCCTAAGGCACTTCAAGAGCTCGGGAGCCTCCATGGCCCAGTGCGAAGCGCGGGCCGACTCATCGGCTGATGCACAGCGCAGCCGTTTATTCCTGAAGATCTTCGACGCCGTAATCGACGCCTATGAAGCGCGCCTTGGCGACACGATTGACTTCGAGGACATGATCGCCCGCGCGACAGCTCATGTTGAGAGCCGCCGTTACAATAGCCATTACCGGCATATCCTAGTCGATGAGTTCCAGGACATCTCCGAAGGGAGAGCGCGGCTGCTCCGCGCCCTTAAGGCGCAGCATGAAGATGCTCGCCTGTTCGCAGTTGGCGATGACTGGCAGTCCATTTACCGGTTCGCCGGTTCAGACATCCATTTGATGCGCAATTTTGGCGCCGAGTTTGGCGGCCATTTCGCCGGCCGCAATGAGATGCACAGCATCGTCGATCTGGGACGCACATTCCGCAGTGTTGATAAGATCGCCCATCCTGCGCGCCGCTTCGTGCTGCGCAACCCCGCTCAGATGACGAAGGCCGTCGAACCTGCAGCGACAACCGCGACCCCCGCCATCATGGTCGCCTATTACCATCGAGGTCAGGAAGGCGATGTCCTTAGAGCGACGCTTGATCGCCTGTCTTCCGGCGCGGCTACCGGCACCAGCGTTCTCCTGCTGGGACGATACGGTCATGCACGCCCTCAGGCGCTCCCCTCGTTCGCCGAACAGTTCCCCAGGCTGTCGATCCGGTTCATGACGGTACATGCCTCCAAGGGGCTTGAAGCCGACCATGTTATTATCCTGCGCGCCGTCTCCGACACGATGGGGTTCCCGTCAGAAATCGTCGATGACCCTCTTCTTGACCTAGTTTTGCCGAAACCAGAGAATTTCGAGCACGCTGAAGAGCGACGCTTGTTCTACGTGGCTCTGACCCGCGCGCGGCATTCCGTGACCGTTCTTGCAGATCGGGAAAAACCCTCATGCTTCGCAAGGGAGCTCGCAGAAGACCCCGATTACCAGGTCGTGGAAATGGGCGAGCCCGGCATTGCCGAGCGCCGATGCCCGTCGTGCGGCGGTCGGATGCTCGTACAATCCTCAAAGAGCGGTGGAACCTTTTTCGCATGCGAGCACCGCTATCTTTGCGGTCAGACGCTGAAAGCCTGCAACGTCTGTGGAAGCGGACTGCCTATCAAAGCCATGGCTGATCCAGGCCATCTGCTTTGCAGCTGCGGCGCCTCATTTCCTGCCTGTCCCCGATGCGCCGGCGGATGGCTCGTCAAGCGTCGCGGCAGGAACGGCAAATTCCTCGGCTGTGTGAACTTTCCCACCTGCAAGGGCACCCGGAACTTGGCCGAGCGCCAGGACACGAGATCCGACTAGGCCGTAGACTCGTAATTGCGCAGCCACAGACGCATTGAGGCGAGTTGGACCATAGCTAGGAAGTTGGCGGCCAGCTTGTCGTAGCGTGTTGCGACACGGCGAAAGTGCTTCAGCTTGGAGAAGAAGCGCTCGATCAGGTTTCGCTCGCGGTAGAGGCGCTTACTGTAACAGGGCTTCCAGCGCCGATTGCTCTTTGGAGGGATGTTGGGCGTGGCGCCCCGTTCCTGGATCAGCTCGCGAATGCGGTCCGCGTCATAAGCTTTGTCTGCAAGCACGATGGTGCGAGGGCCGATGTGCACGGCGGTGAGAAAACCATCCAGTGAAGCGTCGGCGCTTGTGCTGGCGCGGGCGGCGTAAAAGCCGTCCACTGGTTAGGCTGCCCCCTTTCGGGGTTGGCGGGGATGTTCGCTGTGGAGGTCTACGCGGCGGTTCGCGATTTCGTTTTCAACCAGAAGCAGAGCCGGCGGGAAGCGGCTCGCGTGTTCGGGCTGAGCCGCGAGACGATCGCCAAGATGTGCCGTTTCTCGATCCCTCCGGGCTACACGCGCACAAAGCCGGTCGAGAAGCCGAAACTCGGTCCGCTGCTGCCGGTGATCAATGCGATCCTGGAGGCAGATCGGACGTCACCGGTGAAGCAGCGTCATACGGCGAAGCGGATCTTCGAGCGTCTGCGGGACGAGCACGGCTTTGCCGGCGGCTACACGGTGGTGAAGGACCATGTGCGGCTTTGCCGGGCGCGGGGCCGCGAGACCTTTGTGCCGCTGGCTCATCCGCCCGGGCACGCCCAGGTGGATTTTGGTGAGGCGACAGCGGTGATCGGTGGTGTGCGGCAGAAGATCCACTTCTTCTGCCTGGACCTGCCGCAGTCGGACGCCTGCTTCGTGAAGGCCTATCCGCGGGAGACGACGGAGGCATTCCTGGACGGGCACATCTCGGCCTTTGGCTTCTTCGAAGGCGTGCCGCTGTCGGTGCTTTACGACAACACGCGTATCGCGGTGGCGAAGATCTGCGGCGATGGCCGGCGAGAGCGGACGCGTGCCTTCACCGAGTTGGTGAGCCACTATCTGTTCCGGGATCGGTTCGGGCGTCCGGGCAAGGGCAACGACAAGGGCAAGGTCGAGGGGCTGGTGAAGTATGCCCGCTCGAACTTCATGACGCCGATCCCGGTTGCAGCGAGCTTCGCCGAGCTGAACGCGATGTTGGCCGAGCGCTGCCGCCGGCGACAGGGCGAGCGGGCCGGTCGACAGGCGCAGACGATCGGCGAGCTTCTCGCGGCCGATTGTGAGGCCTTGCGCTCCTTGCCGGCGGTGCCGCTGGAGCCGTGCGAGAAGCGTGGCGGGCGGGTCTCGTCGACAGCGCTGGTCCGCTATCGGTCGAACGACTACTCGGTGCCGACGGCCTATGGCTTCCAGGACATGGTGGTGAAGGGCTTCGTCGAGGAGGTCGTGATCCTGTGCCGGGGCGAGGAGATCGCCCGGCATCCGCGCAGCTACGGGACAGGCGTGTTCGTCGCCGATCCGCTGCATTATCTGGCGCTGATCGAGGAGAAACCGAACGCGCTCGACCAGGCGGCGGCGCTCCAGGGCTGGGACCTGCCCGAGAGCTTCCAGCACCTGCGCCATCTGCTGGAGGCGCGGATGGGCAATCGCGGCAAGCGCGAGTTCATCCAGGTGCTGCGGCTGATGGAGGCCTTACCGCGCGAGGTCGTGAGCTTCGCCGTCGGCGAGGCGATCCGGCTTGGTGCGATCGGCTTCGATGCGGTGAAGCTGATCGCACTGGCGCGTCTGGAACGGCGTCCGGCCCGTCTCGATCTGGCAGCCTATCCGCACCTGCCGAAGACGGCGGTGAAGACGACCTCGGCAGCCGATTATGCCGTGCTCCTGCCGGGAGCGGCGGCATGACGGGCGCGGCGAAGGAAACGATGCCGGCGGGCACCACGGCGGGAACGCCGCAGGTGCTGCTGGCGCATCATCTCAAGCATCTGAAGCTGCCGACGGTGCTGCGCGAATACGACAAGGTCGCGCGGGAATGCGCCCGGGACGGCGTCGATCATCCCCGCTATCTGCTGCGGCTGGTCGAACTCGAACTGATCGACCGGGAACGGCGCATGGTCGAGCGGCGGATCCGGGCGGCGCGCTTCCCGGCGGTGAAGAGCTTCGACACCTTCGACTTCACCGCGATCCCGAGCCTCAACAAGATGCTCGTGCTGGAGCTGGCGCGCTGCGGCTACATCCTGCGCCGGGAGAACATCATCGCGCTCGGCAACAGCGGCACGGGCAAGACCCATGTCGCTCTCGCGCTCGGGCTGGCCGCTTGCCAGAAGGGCTTCTCTGTCGCCTTCGCGACGGCGGCTTCCCTGGTAAATCAGCTCCTCGAGGCCCGCGACGAGAAGCGCCTGCTCCGGCTCCAGCGCGAGTTGCAGGCGGTCAAGCTGCTGATCGTCGACGAGCTTGGTTATGTGCCGCTGTCACCGACCGGCGCCGAGCTCCTGTTCGAGGTCTTCTCGCAGCGCTACGAGCGCGGCTCGACCATCGTCACCTCGAACCTGCCCTTCGAGGACTGGACCTCGGTCCTGGGATCGGAGCGGCTGACTGGCGCGCTGCTTGACCGGCTCACCCACCACGTCAGCATCCTGGCCATGAACGGCGACAGCTACCGCCTCAGGCAATCCGCTGGCCGCCGGCGCGCCACCGCCGCGGCGGAGCAAAACCAGGCCACCCCAGACAACGCCGATCCAGAAACCGGCGAGATCATCCCCTGATCAATCCCGACAGCGGATATGGCGAGGGCCCCGATCGGGGCCCTCGCCATATCCGCCGCTCCCCAACGCCAGTGGCCTGCTTTTACTCCGCCACGATGGCCTGGAATCCGACCGCCGTTGACAGTCGGACACGATCGTCCCCGACCGGCCGCGCAGGCGACCCTGCGGGTGCATCCACTTGTAGCTGCCCCTCCTGTGACCAAGGCGGTCTTTGACTAAAGCAGCAAGTCGTCAACCGGGCGATCCAGTCTCGTCAAAGCGGTTCGATTGGAAAGGGGACGGACCTGCGCGGCTCGGTTTGGCCAGAATACTCAGGCTCACAGCTTCGGCGGCTGCCGTTGAGTGTTAGCTATTCGCAGCCTTATCGAGCGGCGGATTTTGAACCCGCGGGTCGTCGGCTTGAGCAAGTTCGCCGTCGACCAGCGAAACCCGTTGGTGCTCTGTCGGCTTTAGCCACGATGCAGAGATAAAATTATCGCGCCGCACTATTGCAACATTTGTTACATTGTGCTCAGGTTTATGGAATAATAACGACAGAGCGGGATAAAAATGGTGCACTCATTGAATCGGCGGGGTTTCCTACAGGGCGCTGCTTTAGCCGGGCTGACTGCGCCATTTCTTATGAGCCAGGCATTCGGAGAGAATCTCAAAAAGGCCCGTGTGCAACTGAGCTGGGTGTCAAACGTCCAGTATGCCGGCGACTGGCTCGCGCAGGAAAACAGCCTTATGGCCAAGCACGGCGTCGAAGTAGTCTGGCAACCGGGCGGACCCAACGCACCTGCATCGCTGGTGACCCTTGCTGCCGGCAAGGCCGACATCGCCTATTCGAATTGGCTCCAGTTCCTTGATGCCGTCAACCGAGGCAATGATTTCGTGATGGTTGGCGCGACATTCCCGCGCAATCCGCATGGCCTGATCTCGCTGGCCAAGAAGCCGGTCCTGGAGCCGAAGAACCTCGTCGGTGCGAAGATCCTCGCCCAGGCCCCCAATGATAAGACGGCTATCGACGCTACGCTGGCGCTCGCCGGGCTGCCGAACAACTGGACCTGGGTTCCGACCGGCTTTTCTCCCGAACCGCTGCTAGCGGGGGATGGCGACGCTTTCACGGCGTTCAGCACGAACCAGCCCATCACGCTTGAAAAGATGGGCCTGAGGGCCGGCAAGGATTTCCATTTCGTATTCTTCGACGATCTCGGCTTTCGGACCTTTGGCTCGATCATTCTGACCACGCGGTCCTTCCTCAACAGCGACAGGGCCGCGGTCGTCGGCTACATCCGCGGGCTGATCGACGGATGGGCGCTGAACAGCAAAGATCCGACCGTCGCCCCGCGCCTCGTCGTCGAGAAATACGGCGCAGATCTCGGCCTCGATCTTGAGCAGCAGACCCGCCAGAACGAATTGCAGATTCCGCTGACGCGCTATGCCGAGCCGGGCAAGCTGCCACTCTCGCTCGACAAGGAACTCATCGAGGGGCAGATGTCCAAGGCCGCCCGGGCAACCGGACGCACCAAGCTTCCCGACATCGCGACAATCGCCGATTTCACGGTCGTTCAGGAAGCCTACGAGGGCAAGCCATGAGCGCCGCTGCGAACGGGAAGGACCACACGCTTCCGTCCGATATCGACCTGCTGATCACTGGCTGCGACATCGTCACCATGGATGCCGCCGGCACGATACTGAAGGATGCGGCGATCGCGATCAAAGGCAATACGATCGTCTGGATGGGGTCCGCCGCCGAAGGCAAGAAGATCGGCCGCCCCGCCTCCGTGATCGACGGAAGCGGCCAGGTCGCGATGCCTGGGATGATCGACGCGCATGTCCACACCGCCCAGCAGTTGCTCCGCGGAAAGCTTTCCGCGTTGCGCAGCCGGGGGCCGCTACGCAACCCGCCGTGGAAAAACTATTACGTGCCGTTCGAAGGGCTACTCGATCCTGAGGATGTCCATCTGAGCGGACTCGTTGCCTATACCAATATGCTCACAGTAGGCACGACATGCTTCGCCGAAGCCGGCGGGCCGCACCCGGATGAAATGGCGCGCGCCGCCATCGAGGTGGGCATTCGCGGATTCGTGTCGCTTTCGACTGTCGACCAGAACACGGATGTTGGCGGCAGCAGCGTTCCGGGCTCCATGATCATGACGACTAAGGAGGCCTACGACCGCAACGTAGCCCTGGTCAAGCGGCTGAGCACGCAAGAGCGGGTCAAGGGCTGGCTTTCGCTGCGCCAGATCATCGTCTGCTCGCCGGAGCTCATCCAGTCGCTTGCGGCCGCTGCCAGGGAGATGGGCGTAAAGATCCATACCCACCTATCGGAAGGCACCTACGAGATCGACTACGCGCTGGAGCACTTCGGAAAGCGGCCGGCGGAGTATCTCGATGATCTTGGGGTACTCGGCAAGCATCTCCACTGCGCCCATTCGATCATTCTGGCGCCGGAGGAAGTCGACCTCTACGAGAAGCACAATGTCTCCGCTTGCCATTGCGCGATGGGCAATTACGGGGTGGGAATTCCGCGCCTTCAGGAAATGTGGCGGCGCAGGATCGCCATCGGACTCGGAACCGATGGAGCGGCGTCTGCCGGCTCGCTCGATCTGTTCGCGGTGGCCCACGCCGCGCGCATCGGCCAGGCAGCGTCGATCGGGCACCCCTATCATATCAGGGTCCCGATGTCGGCCGAGGAGCTTCTCTCGGTCGCGGTCAATGGCGGCGCCCGCGCATTGGGCGTGGAAAATGAAATCGGCAGCCTCGAAACTGGAAAGCGCGCGGACATCATCCTAGCCGGCACTGACAACATCGATCAGTTCAGCGCCGGCAACCCGCTGTTTGTGGCCTCCAATCTCGTGGTGGGGCGCGACGTTCGCACGGTTGTCATTGACGGCAGGACTGTCATGAAGAACCGCGAGATATTGACCGTGGACATGGATGAGTTGCGTCATCGACTGTCCCGGCGGCTTCCCGAAATCATGGCGCGGTTCGACAAAGCCATCGACCACTACGGCAAGAGACGATCCGCATGAACGCCCCCGCCGATCAAGCTCCGTCGGTCGAGGTTCACGACGTTGCAAAGGAATTCCGTCTCGACGACGGCAAGCGCTTGGTCGCGCTCGAGGGTATGTCGCTGAATATCGCGGCGGAATCATTCGTCGCGCTGATCGGGCCGAGCGGGTGCGGGAAGAGCACCGTTTTGCGCATGATCGCCTCGCTCGACACACCGACGGGGGGCAGAGTGACCGTCAAGGGCAAGCCGCCGGCCGCGCTCGCCGCCGATCACCGGCTCGGAGTCGCTTTCCAGGACCACGCGCTGCTGCCCTGGCTGGACGTGCGCCGCAATATCGAACTGCCCTATCGCGTTTCCGGCCTGGCCGTGGATGGGGAAAGGGTCACTGAGCTCATCGCCCTGGTGGGCCTCACCGGGCTCGAACGCGCGCGGCCAAAGCAATTGTCCGGCGGCATGCGCCAGCGCGTGGCGATCGCACGCTCGCTGGTTCTGCGCCCGGAAGTGCTGCTGCTCGACGAGCCGTTCGGCGCGCTCGACGCAGTGACCCGTCGCCATATGAACCATGAATTGCAGCGGATCTGGACGGAAGAGAAGCTGACGACGCTGCTCGTGACCCACGCCGTCGATGAGGCGCTGTTTCTCGCCGACCGCGTGTTGGTGATGAGCGGCCGGCCCGGCCACGTTATCCAGAGCCTCGACGTGCCGTTCGAGCGGCCGAGAACGGTCGAAACCACGCGCACCGAATTGTTCCACCGGCTTCAGGACGAATTGACGGCGGCGCTCGACTCCCGGGCGGAGCACTGACATGGCGGCGTCCGGTCGGCCGCGGCACGGCTCTGCGCTGCTCGGCACGCTCGGCATCGGCATGTTCCTGCTCGCATGGGAAGTAATCGGCCAAAACAGGTGGCTGGGACTGACATGGCCCGCCCTGTCGGACGTCGTCGCTTTTCTCGTGACGGCGTCGCGACGCTCGCTGTTCCTGCGCGCGCTTGGCGCCTCGCTCGGTTCGCTTGCCATCGGCTACGGCCTCGGGCTGGTCGCTGGCATAGCGGCGGCTATGCTCGCCCATACCCTCACGGCGTTGCGGTCCGGACTCGACACGATGAGCGCGTTCATCCACGCCATTCCCTCGATCGCGCTGGCGCCGCTCTTCATTGTTTTCATCGGCCGGGAGAACACGCCGGCGGCCCTCGCCGGGCTCGGCACCTTCTTCGTGATGTATGTGACAACGACATCGAGCTTCGCCTCAACACGGCCCGAATGGAGCGACCTGATGCGCGTGCTCGGCGCCTCGCGCCTCGACCGGCTTCGGATGCTCGACATTCCGGCGGCGATCCCCATCATCGTGGGCGGCATGCGGCTGGCTGTGCCCTCCGCGCTGATCGGCGTGATTATCGGCGAATGGTTCGGCGCCTCACGCGGGCTCGGCGTACTAATGATCAATGCGATGCAGAACTTCCAGATCCCGCTGCTCTGGAGCGCGGTGGTCCTGACGGTGATCGTCTCGCTCAGTCTTTTCGCGTCGTTCGGTCTATTGCAAAGGTATGCCGAGCAACGCTTCCGCTAGAGACCTTGTGCACCCAACCATGAACCCAACCCTCAAGAGATTTCTCGCGAGTACCTGGATCGTCCTGGCGATTCTGATTGCCTGGGAGGCGGTGGTTTCGATCTATGCGATCAACACCATTGTCATGGTCTCTCCCTCCTCCATCGTGAAGGATATTCTGGCCAAACCCGGCGAATTCGGCACGGCGACGCTGCAGACCGTGCTGCTTGCCGCCGCGGGACTGCTGCTCGGTATGGCTATCGGAACGCTGCTGGCGGTGGCCACCTGGCTTTCGCGCTTCGTCTCCGGCCTTCTGACGCCGCTGAGCATCATATTCGCCTCGGTGCCGGTGGTCGCGATCATTCCGATCCTTGCCCGGCTTTTCGGGTATGAAACCGGCACGGTTCTCGCCATCGTGGCAATCATATCCTTCTTCCCCGCCTTCGTCTTCACCTCGGCGGGTCTGCGGAATCTGCCCCCCGGCAGCGATGATCTGTTCCTTGTTCTGGGGGTAGGGAAATTCAGGCGCCTCTGTTTTCTCGCCCTGCCCGCAGCCATCCCGCAATGGGCGATCGCATTTCGGCTTTCGGCGACGAACGCGATTCTTTCGGCGATCGTCGCGGAGTTCCTGATGGGTACGGGCGGGCTTGGCTATGTCTTCAACGTTGCGCGCGGCGATCTCGCTATGAGCCACGCGCTGGGCGCGAGCGCGATCGCCGCCGTCATCTCGATTGCCTGCTTCTTCACGGCGACCGCGCTGGAGCGCAAGGCGAGACAACGCTGGGGCTAGGCCAAGGGACTATGCGTCCTATCGGACGCGATTTGGCGACCCAACTCTTTGCTTTGCGCGCTTCGTAAATTGGGAGCCACTTTCCCGCCCAATGCTCTTCCCTGCCCTCAGGGGTTCTCAATCCAGGGCAGCGACAGTTCGGCGAAGGTTTCGGCATGGTGGATCGTCGCCGGGTGGGCGTGCAGGACGGCTCCCAACAACGCCTCGATAACTGCCAGAATCGCCGCATTGGAAACCGTGCCAAACTGCCGCTGCGCGGCGACAAAAATATTGACGTTGCCGATGGCGGCGAGCGGCGAGCGGTGGCTATCGGTGATCGACAACACTGGGATGGAACGTGACCGAGCGAGCGCTGCCAGTCTCACCGTATCCTTGATGTACCGGGGAAACGCGATGGCGATAACGAGATCCTCGCCGTTCATGTTCACGATGTGGCGAAGGCCGGTAAAGCCGCCCGAGCCGCCGGATGCTGCATGGACATGAGGATTGATCCGCAGCAGGCCGTTGGCGAGGATTTGGCCAAGCGCCGCGCCGTTGTCGAAACCATCGATGAAGATGCGCCGTGCCCTCTTGATCGTATCGACCGCCGCCTGCCACGTTGCGAGCTCGACGGAGGTGATCGTCTCAGTGAGATTTTCGATATCCTCACGTAGGATGTTGGCGACAATTCCATCCGCCGACATTTTCTGCGACATTTCCCGCTTCAGCCGGTGTACCGGTTCATAGGCTGCGCCGAGGTTCTGGATCAGATCGGCGCGAAACGAGGCGTAGTTCCTGTAACCCACGCTGCGGACGAACCGGTTTGCCGTGGCCGACGAAACGCGGGCTTCCTCGACAGCGCCATGTATGCTGACACGCGCCATCTTGACCGGATCTGACAAGACGAAATCCGCGAACATTTTCTGACTTTTTGAAAGCCCAGGGTACTTCTCTTTGATCTTCGCGTAAATTGTGGGCGTCGACATGATAGGTGAGGTGTGTAATTTAATCCGGCCCATCCCTCATTCTAACTCGCGAGTATGCGTTAAGGCCAGCTCTACCATGCTGATTCGTGACTTCGGCAGACGAACCGTAAGGGGCGGCGGATTGACGATCAGGCGGCCATGGCCCCTTTTGGGAGCGCTCGCCAAAGTTCACGGCGAACCACGCCTTGGCTAACCGGCTCTCGCGCTGCCACCGTACTCCTTCTCCGCGCGGTCAAGTCTGACCTGCCCCGAATGTGCGGTTGGGCTTCCGGAAACCCGCTTGCTCATGTTTTTTCTTGGGATTTCTGCACGCCCCGCACAGTTTTGCAGGAGGGCCGGGACAAGGAGCTGGAATTCGAGCAATTCGGCCTTGACGACGTCTCCCAATGAGATCGTCAAGCCGAGCCACTAGAAAGCAATGCCGGTTATCCTAACCACACCCGAGGAGGTTGAGCAGTGGCTACCCGGCGAGGCGAGTGGGAGGACAAGCAACATCTGCAGCGGCCTCTGCCGGTCAACATGATGGTGATTGTCGAGCCTCGGCGAAGCCAAAAGACGACGAAGATGCCCCGCTGTGAACGATGACAAGCGCGCTTCAATCCACAGCCGGTCGATGCCGACGAGGTCTAGCGGTTTCAGAGGAGTCTTTTCAGGGGGCTCCTCAGTCGAGCTTGACCACTGGATTTGGGCGTGGGCATCCGATCCTATACTGTGGACACCAATCGACATCAGGGCCTGCGATGACCTCGGCGGCATGGTTCGCGAGCTGATTTAAACGCCGGGTCCCATTCGACAGTGAGCGCATCTGCAGTCGTGTAAGGCTGTGATTGCCTCGGCTGAGGAATCACCGATGAATAACGCCATCGTCGGTGGTCGAGCCGGCGCCTCTCTCCCCGCAAAGGAATTCGCGCCGGCTCGTTCGTCTTCGACACGCACATATGCGACGTGAATCGAAAGCTGGCGACTGATTCCAAACTCTCGTTGGACGCAACGGCACTCGCCGTCGATCGTCCGGGGCATGAAAACGCCCCTGCCCCGCTGCCTCGAGCGCGTCGACGCCAGCCGAAACATGGCAAGGTTCTACGCGCTCTCGCTCGAGCCTACTCATTTCGGCGACATCGCAATTACACGCGAGTGGGGCGGCATTGGACGGCCAGGCCGCCGCCAGCTCGATTTATTTCCGACCGTCGCGAGTGCGGAAGCCGCCTCCGCGCAGCTCCAGTCCGTAAAGCTCAGGCGCGGCTACCGCGCAACACAAGCGCAGGCATCCAAATTCTCGCTTTTGGGCGTATAACCTCCACCGAAGTGGAACCTGCCTCGTGCTGAAGACGCCGAACCCCATCGATGTGTTCGTCGGACAGAAAGTCCGCATGCAGCGGCGCGTGCTAGGGCTTAGCCAAGAAAAGCTCGCTCATGCGCTGGGGGTGACGTTCCAGCAGGTTCAAAAAATACGAGAAGGGCAGCAACCGAGTAAGCGCAAGCCGACTACAGGCGCTGGCGCGCGTCATGGGAGTTGAACCGTCCTTCTTCTCCGCCGGTGCTCCGTCGCACGAGCGGCATATGGCCGTGGCGGCAGGCGCCTTCGCGGCGACGGATGTGTCGGCCCTGATGGCCACCGCTGAGGGGGTCGCTCTCGCCAAAGCGTTCCAGGCCATCAGGAGCGCGCAGGTACGCAGGCGCGTAATCGACTTGGTCGAATCCATCGCGCCGGAATAACTGACCACGCCTGAAGGTCTCGACGCCCCAGAAGGATGCAGGCTGGCCCTGGCGAAGCGCTGTGTTACGAATTCGCCGAGGATCTGTTCTGGCCATCCTGGTCGAAGCCCACCGGACTCCGGGGGCAACTCATCTAGACCGCGGCATTGCGGCAGGTGCGGTTGACGACGTAGGTCTCAAACCAGCCGCGGGAGGCGCGGGGCAAAAGATCGTTTCTGGACCGAGCCTAATGTCCGGCAAAAACATTTCGCATAAGAGCAGGCCGTATCCACTCATTGTTTGATCAAACCTCGACAGCCAGGCCGGGTGGGAATCACGGATTTTCACGATCGCCGTGGACATTCGGACAGCCGACCTGATTGGCGAGAACGCGTGTTCGACCGACGTTGTAGTCGTGCGAGCCGTGATCGTGACCGTGGATTCAGAGTTCGGGCTGGTGCTCCTCGATCAAAGCGCTGAGGTCCGAGACAAATGCCGGTGACAGTGTACTGCTCTGATGCCTGGGCTGGGACCGATTGCGGATGCGGCGCGTGATGCGTGATGAAGCGGCTGTGACGTCCGCTCTCCTCGCGATACCGGATGAGGCGGTGATTGTGTTTCGGCGTGCAAGTTTGACCCCGTGAGGCGGGGGATCGGCGTCCAACTTTGACCCCCTTGAGCCGGTTTCGGTGAGACTGTCCGTCCTGGTTTCGGATGGGCGGGCGGGGGATGAAGGGCGTGGATACGATTGCGCGGATCCGGCGCGAGTTTTCGATCCGCGGGAAGACGATCAAGGAGATCGCCCGCGAGCTGCACGTCTCTCGGAACACGGTGCGCAAGGTGCTGCGCTCTGGCGCGACGTCGTTCGAGTATGAGCGGAAGGTTCAGCCGCAGCCGAAGATAGGGCCCTGGCGCCCTGAGCTGGATCGGCTTCTGATGGCGAACGAGGGCAAGCCGGCCCGCGAGCGCCTGACGCTGATCCGTCTTTTCGAAGAGCTGCGGGATCTCGGCTTCGAGGGCGGCTACGATGCCGTTCGTCGCTATGCGAGAGGCTGGCGCCGCGAGCAATCCGCCGTCACGGCCGACGCCTATGTGCCTTTGAGCTTTGCGCCCGGCGAGGCCTACCAGTTCGACTGGAGCCACGAGATCGTCGTCATCAATGGCGCCACGACCCAGGTAAAGGTCGCGCACGTCCGGCTTTGTCACTCGCGCATGCTGTTCGTGCGGGCCTATCCGCGCGAGAGCCAGGAGATGGTCTTCGACGCCCATGACCGGGCCTTCGCCTTCTTCAAAGGCGCCTGCACGCGCGGCATCTACGACAATATGAAGACCGCGGTGGAGACGATCTTCGTCGGCAAGGAGCGGGCCTATAACCGCCGCTTCCAGCAGATGTGCAGCCATTATCTGGTCGATCCCGTCGCCTGTACGCCGGCCTCCGGCTGGGAGAAGGGACAGGTCGAGAACCAGGTCGGGCTCGTGCGGGAGCGTTTCTTCGCCCCGCGCCTGCGGGTCAAGAACTACGACGAGTTGAACGCCTGGCTGATGGATCAGGTGCTCCGCTATGCCAAGGCTCACCGCCATCCGGAGCAACGTGACCGCACGATCTGGGAGATGTTCGAAGCCGAGCGGCCGAGCCTCGTGCCTTACGCCGGGCGGTTCGATGGCTTCCATGCGCTGCCGGCCTCGGTGTCGAAGACCTGCCTCGTGCGCTTCGACAACAACAAGTACTCGGTCATCGCGAGTGCGGTCGGGCGTCCCGTCGAGATCCGCGCCTATGCCGATCGGATCGAACTGCGCCAGGACGGGCGCCTCGTCGGCGAGCATCCCCGCTGCTACGGCCGCGACCAGACCATCTACGATCCCTGGCACTATGTCCCGGTGTTGGCTCGCAAGCCGGGCGCTCTGCGTAATGGCGCGCCCTTCAAGGATTGGGTTCTGCCCGGCGCGATCGACCGGGTCCGGCGCAAGCTCGCTGCCGTTCAAGACGGCGATCGGCAGATGGTCGAGATCCTCACGGCGGTGCTCAGCGACGGGCTGCCTGCCGTCGAAGCCGCCTGCGCGGACGCTCTGCGGCAAGGCGTCCATTCCGCCGACGTGATCATCAACATCCTGGCCCGGCGCCGCGAGCCCGCGGCAGCGATCACGATCATGACGCCCGATGCCTTGCGGCTGCGCCATGAGCCCGCCGCCGATTGTGCCCGCTACGACAGCCTCAGGAGAGCCGTGTGATGGAACGCTCGGAGATTCTCGCCACCATGGGCGAGCTCAAGCTCTATGGCATGAAGGCCGCCTTCGACGAGATCATCGCCTCGGCGGTAAAGCGCCAGCACGAGCCCCAGCGCGTCGTCGGCGATCTGCTCGCCGCCGAGATCGCCGAGAAGCAGGCTCGTTCGATCAAGTATCAGATCACTATCGCCAAGCTGCCGCTCGCCAAGGACATCGCCGACTTCGCCTTCGACGACACGCCGATCAACGAGGCGCTCGTCCACGATCTCGCTGGCGGCAACTTCCTGGCCCATCAGCGCAATGTCGTCCTCGTCGGCGGCACCGGGACCGGCAAGACCCATCTCGCCATCGCGATCGCCCGGGCCTGCATCCGCGCCGGCGCTCGCGGCCGCTTCTTCAATGTCGTCGATCTCGTCAACAAGCTCGAGGCCGAAGCCCGCGCCGGCCGCCAGGGCCGCATGGCCGATTATCTCGCCCGCATGGACTTCATCGTCCTCGACGAACTCGGCTATCTGCCCTTCGCACAGTCCGGAGGACAACTGCTCTTCCACCTGGTCAGCAGGCTCTACGAGCAGAGCTCCGTCATCGTCACCACCAACCTCGCCTTCGGCGAATGGCCGTCCGTCTTCGGCGACGCCAAGATGACCACCGCGCTCCTCGACCGGCTCACTCATCACTGCGACATCGTCGAGACCGGCAACGAGAGCTGGCGCTTCAAGAACAGGCTCTGAGTTCCCCGCACACCACCGATCCGGAGCCGGCGCGGCTGCGCAATCCAGACCAGCTCCGCCGCGCCGCCTCCTCGCCGCGAAGCATACTCAAGGGGTCAACATTGGACGCCGATCTGGAGTGCGCCCCTGTGGGTAGACAGGATCAGGCTGCGGATTTAACCGTTAGCCGGGCGTGTTGATCCTCGAACTGCTGCGGGCTGAGATAGCCGAGAGCGGAGTGCAGTCGGTTGGCGTTGTAGACGTGATCGATGAAGCGTGGAAGGTCGGCGGCGACATCCTCGAAGGCGTCATATGCCATCGGATAGACGGCTTCGACTTTGAGCGTCTTCATGAAGCTCTCGGCCTTGGCGTTATCGTAGGGGTTGCCGCGGCGCCCCATCGATCCGACGAGACCGTGTTCGGCCAGAGCGTGCCTATAACGCCCCGCAGCATATTGCGATCCGCGGTCGGTGTGGTGGACGCAGCCGGGCGGCGGTTTTCGCTTTTCGATGGCGGAGCGCAGGGCAGCTAGCGTCAGCCTGACGTCGATCGAGGGGCCGATGGCAAACCCGACAACCTTGCGCGACCAGGCGTCGAGGATGACGGCAACGTAGACGAAGCCCGCAGCGATCGCGACGTAGGTGATGTCGGCCACCCAAAGCTGGTTCGGCCCATCCGGCACGATATCCTTCGCGAGGTTCGGGAAGATCGGCAGTTCGTGGTCGCCATCGGTGGTGGCGACATAGCGCCGGCGCCGACGCGGCTGAAGACCATGCTCCCGCATCAGGCGCCGGATTTTCTTATGATTGACGACAAAGCCGCGGTGCCGCAGCGCGGCCTGCATCCGGCGGTAGCCATAGGCTTCGAAACAGTCGGAGATCACCGCCATCGTTTCGACGAGCGCCGTGTTGTCGATGCTGGTGGCCGGCTTGTCGTAATAGGTCGAGCGCGCGATCCCCATCAGCCGACATCCTTCTGCGACGGAGATGCCGCGGGGCCGGTGACGATGGATGTACTCGCGCTTCTCGGCCGCGGTCCGTGCTTCAGAGCCCCCTTTAGGAACTCGATTTCCAGGGCCTGCCTGCCGACCAACCGCTCCAACGCCGCGATGCGCGCCTCGTAGGCCTCGATCGTATCGGCGGCGGCCGCATCGTCGTCGAAGGCGCCGCCCTCGAACTTCTGGATCCAGATGCGGATCAGGTTGCGCGACAGATCATGTCGGCGCGCGAGACTATGGAGTGTCTCGCCCGCCAAGTAATCCTGCGCCACCTGGCGCTTGAACTCGATGCTGTGGGATCGATGTCGAACCATGGGCTTTCATCCTTCGAAAGCCCGGCTTCCCGGTCAATTGCTCACCGTCGCGCTGTCCGCCTCAAGGGGCGCACTCCAATCGGGGGGCAACTTTGCGGGCCGTTTGACAAGAAGGTCTATCGAACCGAGCGCCCGCTCGTCGATGAGAACGGTATGATGCGCTACCACGCCAGCAAATTTGTCTGCGACGCCTGCACGCTGAAGCCGCACTGCTGCCCAAACACCCCGGCCCGCAAGATCCTGCGTTCGATCCACGAAGGCGCCCGCGACATGGCCAGGGACATCGCCCAGACCGACGCCTATGTCGTCTCACGGCGCGAGCGGAAGAAGGTCGAGATGCTCTTCGCCCATCTCAAGCGCATCCTGAGGCTCGACCGGCTGCGACTGCGCGGCCCGAACGGCGCCAGAGACGAGTTCCACCTCGCCGCCGCTGCTCAGAACCTCAGGAAGCTCACAAGGCTCCTGCCGAACGGACCGCAGTTCAGGCCCGCGTGAGAGGGCGAAACCCGACTGGCCAAATCCGAAACGTGCCGGGGTCGCCCTCCAAGCCGACTTTTTTCAACGACATCGGCGCAAAGCAGACGTCGCGGAGAAGGCAGTCGAAGGTCGGCAAAGGGCCAATTAAGGCGCGCACGGTGCTGTCGCTTCAAGGCTTTCGGGTTGGGCTAAGGAGCTCGTTCGGCTCAACGCCCAAAGCTTCCGCGATCTGGCCAAGGATCGTGACGCTAGCAGAGACATCTGCTCGCTCGACGGCTCCGACATAACGGCTGCTGATCCCGGCGCGTTCGGCAAGGCCTTCTTGCGTCAGCTGCTGCTCGTGCCGCAGGCGTCGCACATTGGCGGCCAGGACATCCTTGAGATCCATGCCGCCAAAAGCGGTGTGGAGGAACGATCAATCCAGGAACGATCGTTCCTATTCATCGCCAAGCATGATATTCCGTTCGGTCAAGGGTCTCTCATGCTCCGCTGCCGCGCCATTTCCTGACGAGCAGCACTCATCGAACAGCAAGAAGCGCTGGAGAGCGACGTGGCATTGAACGGCTGGCACCGACTTGGAATCGTTATCGCAGCCGCATGGGCGGTGGCTATGATCGGTCTTGCCACACTGGAATATCAGGCCGGGCAAGGCCGGGTAGGCGATGGCTTTTTCACATGCTGGGAGCCGAATGGGTCACCAACACCGCCGGCAACGCGCCATTGGAATCGCGATTGCGGCCTCTTCCCGCGAACCCGTGCGGTAACGGACCTCGACGCGCTGTTTGATGACATTCCCTATGTCGGTATGCCGTCTCACAGACGATATCTCAACATCCCGCGCTTCTCGGCGATCCTGCTCGGCCCTGGGATGTTCATCGGGCTCGTCATCGTCGCGGTTTGTTGGGTTGCGCGCGGCTTCCGGTCATCTGCTCCGGAGACCGCTCATTCTGAAGCGAACGCCGCATGCTCGCCGCTCCTCTCGGCTCAGCCAAAACTGCCTCCGCAAAACCATACAGAGGCGTGGCTTCTCCGATTGCCGCAACGGTGGGCGCGCAATGCTGCAATCGGTGGAGGAGCGCTGGCGGCGATTTCGACCGTACCCTTGCTGTCGAGGGGCGATGGTTCCTTTGCCGCCCTCATGCTGGTTGGATTCGCCGCTGTCACGCTTGGGATTGCCGGCGCCGGATATTTCTGCGGACGATGGGCTCGCTACAGCCTGAAAGCGCCGTTCATGTTGAACCCGGCATCCGCCGTCGCCCGGATCACGTCGAACTGGGCGACCGGCGCCATCCTGCTTGGAGCGTTGGTCCTGGCATGTGATGTCCTGTTCGGTTGGCGGAGGCCCACCTCTTTGTTTGAGGGAGGCGTCAGCTTTCGGGACTTGGGATACCTGATCGGGTTCTTCGGCACATGGCTGCTCGGCGGATACCTGACGGCATTGGTGTCGAGGCGAGGGTTGCGGAAGGCGATTGATGCCGATCGCAAGCCCTCCTCAGCCCGCACCGGTCGTCCGCCCGCGCCGCATGGCGAGCCCCTCCAGCGCGAATGCTCCTTCGGCTGATGGAGCTCGCTGTCTCCCTTCCCTCACAGCCATTGCTGGGTTGTCTGCCATGTCGATAACGGTTCGTGTTCCTCCCGCTTACGGCTTGCATGGGCTGACGCAGCGCAGAGGTGGCTTCCAAGAGGCGCGCGGAAGCGCGCGCCTAGCCGCAACGATCGGGCTCGTTCTGGCGCTCGGCGGTTGCGTCAGCGTCGCTGATCAGGTCTCAGCAGATGTCGAGACGAGGCGTGGTGCCTGTCGGCAGCAGAGCTTCAAGACTAACGTCGAGCGAGCGCGGTGCCACAACGCTGCGGAGGTGCGCCTCGGCGAGGTCTGGGGCGCCGACCTTGCGGCAGTGCGTTGGCAGTCGCGGCTTGTCATCGCGGAGAAGACGGATCGCAAGCAGCTAACGGAGGCAGAGGCGGAGCTCGAGTTCTCCAAGGTGAACGCCGACTTGACCTCCGAGGCGATGAGCCGAAGGCAGGCGCAACAATCCGCGGAGGCGCAATACGAAACTGCCTTGGCGCAACAGCGAAGGCTGCGAGCGATGCAATTACAATCCGCATCGTCGGGCAGCATTGAATGCGTCACCCGCCCCGGCGCTGGAGAAACTCGAACGGAATGTCGCGACAAGGGCGTCGGCTACTACAATCCCGCGATCCAATATCAGTGACCGACGTTGCCGCGAGGGTATGTCGTCGCGCTAAGCGTTCCCCTCGAAACCACGATCGCGACCTCGCACACGCCGAAGGCGATGCTCTGCGATCGTGGGGCGCGGTTATACCCGGTCCGTACCCCTATCGCGCCTGCAGCGTCCAAATCGCGCACGCCAGGGGCATTGGCATGGAAACGGCGATTTTGCTCCGTCGGGGGTACGAACCAATACCCCCTCATACCCCGGCCAATCCAGCGCTGAATCGGCTCGTGGACACCGACCGTCGGCACCACATACCCACAACGTCAAAGGACTTATTGCGCGCACTCTTGCCTGACGGACCAATGTGATGCCGACGAAATCAATCTATTCGAGCACAGCAGAGGGCCGACCAAAAGGCGGCCGCGCCTCTCGCCTCACGAGTTGGCACCCCCCTTGCTACGCGCGTGCACCTGCACGAGAGAGGGGGGTAGCTGGTGCTCTTCGGTCAGCGACACGGTAGGATGATCATGTACTCGCTGAACTGCTCCTCTTTCTTTGCCGTCTTAGCGCTGTAATCAAGGGCGCCGTAGGGATCCCACATCGGACCGACATGGGCTTCTCCTTCGCTGTTGGAGCGGCGCCAGATTGCACCGGGCACGCCACTGTTGCACAGCTCATCGAACCGCTCGTGCAAAAGTGTATCGCGGCCCAGCCGTGCCGCAGTTGGAACAATCAAGGCGATGTGAGCGTGCTCGAACACATCGCCAGGATGGCGAGCAAGCGGGCTGCGCTTGCTTGCGCCCTTGTAGATGGGACGGTCCAGCCAGCCGATACCGCGGGGCTGCAGATCCCTCATCCCGACCCAATTCCGCCCGAGCAACTGGCGGCAAAGCCTGACGTAGAAGCGTCGGACGTCGGCTTGGCGACGGTCCAGGGCCGCCGCAGGCGGCATCGGACGCGTCAGGCCAGCCAAGACCTCCTCCTGGCTTGGCGTCACCTCGTTTGCGGAGTTGGCGAGATGACGATCGTGGTAACGGTTGAAGGTCAGCGTCAGGAAATACGGCGCGGCCTCACCGGCGCGAACCGCCTCATGGAAGAGACCCGCCAGCTGCATGATCGCGGGATCGTACTTCGAGCGGAACTGTTCTGATTTAAATTTAGACATAGGTAGTCAATTGACCTCGAAAGGCCACCCTGTGGTGTGCTTTCTGCCCGATCCCTCGAAGGCCGCCAGGATCGGTGATTCAGACAGCGATGTCGGTAGGAATGCCAGTGACGAACCAGCATGGGAGGAGCGCTTAGCGGTTGGGCTTTGGGATCGGCCTTGGCGGCCGACCGACGCGTGGGCTATGGCAAGCTTTCGGCCAAACGGGGAAGCGCAGCGGCCGAAGCGGGCAGCGTACAGCCGAGCATTTGCGGAGGTCAGGCGCGAAAGGAAGCAACCGACGTGGTATGAGCTTCAGTGACGCGATTGAAGCGTTGAAGAGGCTCGACGATAAACGCCGGCGATTATAATCCAAAGGCGTTCCGGCCAGGAATGACGCCTGGGAGAACTCGACGTTACTAGAGTCGGGTTGGCATTTGTGAGGTGCATCACTCAGGCGTTCTCCCTCAACTGCGAGGTAGAGCTAACCTTCGGACTAATCCTCGCCTGTGCCCAAGCATCCAGATCCACAATGTCATAAATCGGCCAGCGCGAAGCCTTGCGGAATTTTGGGCCGCCGCCAGTGACAGCGAGCTTGGCAAGATATTTGTCGGCGCAGGCGAGACGGTAGCGGTCGCGTAAATAGGCAGCAGCCTCATTCCTGCGGAGGGGTTTGATTTCCATACCGATGGCTCCTGATATGCCCCACGGAACGCGGGGAATTGCGGCGGCAACGACACCGCTGTCAGGAATGATGCGGGAAACAACCCGAGCTATCAGCCGGAAAGGCCGGAAAGGCCGGCAACTAATTTCCGGCCCGCTGCTTCTCATAGAGGGAAATCCAGCCTGGAATACGCTCCCTGATGATCGATTCAGACGGTGCGATATTTAGACGTTCCTGGCAGAATGAGAGAACAAGTTTTTCCAAAGCAGCCTGGGAAGGAAGGACACCATCCAGCGGATCAATTCCGCCATGATGGTCAAGGATTGACACTGCGTATTTGCCAATGGTCTCCCAATCGTACTTCGGTGGCCGCCCTCGCAATTTCGGCGGTCGGTCGTTCCAAATTTTCAGGACACCACTCAGGGTTACAGTGATTTCTGAATAGCGAACTGGTCCGACACCGATCAGCGTTTTTGCGCGAAGGACATCGTTATGATTGATGTCTCCCAGTTCAAGATCTTGAAAACTCAATGGTTCTATTGCCACTCTTTTTCCACTTACTGGCTCAATTCCAGAAGCGTCTAAGCGGGATTCGGACAGCGCATGCCAGAGGGCATCAATCGCGTCCGCTACCGGCATGAAAAAGTGAGAATTCGGATCTCGTGACTGTTCGGCATTCGCAGTCGTTTGGAGTTGCCGCAGACTCGCTCGCGGAATTTCAAAAAGGTCATATCCCGAACGACCGGGGCCTCTCAATTGATCGACAAGCTGCCATTCCAAGCATTGCGATCTATACCGATGCCAATTTTCTCGAACTGCGTTCGCCGATCGGTACGTTATCCAAGAAACAGTCATCGGGAGCGTCCAGAATCGCTCATTCATAGGATCGAAATCAACAGCGTCAGGTCGATACGCTAAGCGCACTAATCCCAAACCTGCAGCCTGTTTTTCTGCATCCTTTGGGCTGATTTCGCCGGATCTAACTTGATCAACTAGTTGGAAGCGGCGCGGATCTCTAAGGATTTCTCTCCAGTCCTTCAAATATCACCTCAAATATTTCCGTCTGAGTAAGAGAGAGATTGCAGACATGGAGCGGATCGAAATCTGAGGTTTCGCGGACCTTGTTCCGCCAATGGTTGTGCCGGTGACTGGTCAGTCACGGGACTTTGCGCCTGCTCCTCGCTATGGGAATAACATCGGCCTTGGGCCGCTTGCCGTGCTTCATGAGGTCGTCAATGTGCTGGGCGAGTTGGTCAGCCGCTGCTAGGAGTGCCGCATCCAGCTTGTGAATGTATCCGTCGGTGACGCCGCTGCGGGCATGGCCAAGCAGCGTCTTGATTGTTGGGTCGGAAAAGCCAAGGTCGTCCGCGTGTGACGCCAGCGAGTGGCGCAACCCATGCGGGGTTACCCCAGGAACGACCAACTTCAAGTTTTCAGTCCATATCCGAGGGAAGTCCTGAAACCACGGCGTCTTGCCTTTGACGGCCGGGAATATGTAGTCGGACGGGCGATTGCGCTTCAGCGCGGCTTCCAGCACCGCCGCTGCCGCCAAGCCGAGCGGGCGAACGCTGTAGCCAGTCTTCGTATCGCCTAGCCTGAGGCGCCGCGAGCGCAGATCAACTTCATCGAGCCGCAGCTTTTCAATCTCGCTTCGCCGGCAACCTGTCAGCGCGAGCAACCGACCGATGGCGATTGCCTGCCACCGCGTACCGGCCTGCTCAAGCTCATCGAGCTTCGTTCCAAGGGCGTGGTAGCCCTCTGCCTCAAGTCGGACTTGGCGCCGGCCGTCCTTCCGCTTCTTGATGCCGCGAGCGGGGTTGTCAGCGCGGAATCCCTCTTCGATTGCATAGGACAGGATTGCCCCGAAGAGACCCAGTGTACGGGCTGCGGTGCCTCCACCACCTGTCACGATCGATCGCCCGCCGGCATCGGTCTTTTCGTTCCGGGCCGTCTTCCCAGCCGTGACATCGCGAACGAAGCCGCGAACGTCAGCGGAGGTCAAATCCTTCACCGTGCGATTGCCGAGCAACGGGATAATGTGCCGATCAATTCGGCCTTGGTCGATTTCGAGCGTCGTCGCCTTCTTGGGGCGCCCGTTCTTCGTCAGGATCAGTCCGGCTTGCGCTTTCTCAAGATATTCGCGGCAGAGCTGCGCGACGGTCTTGGCGTCTCGGTCGGCCGCCTTCTGCTCCGCTGGGTCCAGGCCCTTGGCAGCATCTCTCAAATGGTCCTTTGCAATGTCACGCGCCTCGTCAGGGGCCAGCACCCCATAGCGTCCGATTGTGAGACGCCGGCTGCGACCGTTCTTGTTGCGATATTGGATGAGGAACGACTTCGCCCCACTCGGCTTCACGCGCAGGCCGAACCCCGGCAAGTCGTCATCCCATAGGAAGACATCCGAGCCTTTCGGCTTGGCGGCGTCGATCGTCCTGATCGTGAGACGTGCCATGTCGGGTAAGCACCGGGTAAGCAGGCCAGGGTAATGTCAGGCGCGTTGAGGATACGCCAATCGCCATTGAGATCATCTGAATCTGGCGCATTTGCAAGGGCTTGTCCACATCGCGAAATTCCGGGTAACTCAGCGTAATCCCGCAATAGCTGCCCAAGGAGGGCAGCCATTACGACCTGCCGATCGCGCTCGCCGTGATGGCCGCGATCGGGGCGATCCCGGCCGACGCTCTGTCCGGCTACGCGGTCCTAGGCGAACTGGCGCTCGACGGCTCGATCGCGCCGGTGGCGGGCGTCCTGCCGGCGGCGATCGCGGCCTATGCGAGGGGGCAAGGCCTGATCTGCCCGGCGGCGTCTGGCTCGGAAGCGGCCTGGGCCGCTGCGGATATCGACATTCTGGCGCCGCGTTCGCTGATCCAGCTCGCCAACCATTTCAAGGGTACGCAGGTGATGGCCCGGCCCGAGCCGGCTGTGGCGCGCCAGGCTGGCCCCTTGCCGGACCTGGCCGACGTCAAGGGCCAGGAAAGCGCGCGGCGGGTGCTCGAGATCGCGGCGGCGGGCGGGCACAATCTCCTTAGGTTGTGACCTATTTGTTGACGAGGCCCATGTCGGCGTCCGATTATGTGGGCATGCAGCCGATCGCCTATTCCTACATCCGGTTTTCTCGCCCCGAGCAACTTCGAGGCGACAGCCTTCGCCGCCAGCTCAAGAACGCCCGAGACTGGGCGGAGAAGCGGGGCGTCGTGCTCGACGACAGCCTCCGCGACCTCGGCGTCAGCGCATATCGTGGCCAGAACAGAACCGAAGGGGCGTTGGCCGGCTTCCTCGCGCTGGTCGAGAGCGGTCGAGTGGCAAAGGGGTCGTTCTTGCTCGTCGAGAGCCTCGACCGCCTGAGCCGTGAGGCGGTGATCGACGTCCTTCCGAGGTTCCTTGAGCTGATCAAGAGTGGCGTCGTCGTCGTGACGCTGATGGACGGGCAGGAATATTCCTCCAAGCGGCTCAAGGAGGACACCAGTCCGCTCTTCATCTCTCTGGTCATCATGACCCGCGCGCATGAGGAAAGCCGAACGAAGGCGAAGCGGCTATCCGAGGCCTGGACGAACAAGCGGGCGCAGGCTGCGGCGACGAAAGCGGTGGTGACGAGCCGCGTCCCGGCATGGCTCAAGGTCGTGAAGGACAAGGACGGCAAGCGCATCGTCCCTATTCCGGAGCGGGTGGAGATCATCCAAAGGATTTTCGCGAGGAGCATCGCCGGACAGGGGAAGTACGCGATCTGCCGCGATCTCAACCAGGAGAAGGTCCCGGCCTTCCGGGCGAAGAAGTGGCAGCCATCCTATGTCTCCAAGGTCATCTCGAACCGCGCGACGATCGGCGAGATGCAGGCTTGGTCCTTCGGCCAGGACGGCAAGCGCCGGCCCGTCGGCGATGCGATCCCCGATTACTATCCGGCCGCGGTGGACGAGCTGACTTGGCAGCGCGCGAACACCGCCAGGGAACGCCGTAACGATAGCGGCGGCCGTCACGGCGATACACGCGTGCCCATCCTGCGTGGGCTGGTGCGCTGCAAGGTCTGCGGGGCGCGGATGTTGCACGTGAACAAGGGCCCCGGCCCGAAGGGCGGACGATATCTCTCCTGCTCGGATAGGCGGCGCGGGCTCGAATGTCTCAACGACCGAAACTGGGATCTGGAAGACGTCGAGGAGATCGTGCTGAAGGCGATCGGCAGCGGCGAGCTCGCGAAGGTGGCGGAGCCAGAGCCGATCCCGGAGGGCCCGACAGAGCAGGACCTCGAAGCCCGGATCGTGCGAGAGACGAAGGCTCGCAAGGCGCTTTTGGATCTGGTCGAGGAGGAGGATGAAGAAGCGAAGGTGCGCTACCGACAATGTGGCGAGCGCATCAAAGAGCTTCGCAAGCAGATCGCCGAGCTAAGGCGTCATGATCGGCGAAGCGCCTCCGAGCCGACCTGGGCTCAGCGTCAGGAGGCTTTCGCCGGCATCATGGCCGCTTTGGAGGAGGCTGGCGAGGAGAGCCGCGAGCTCCGCACGCGTCTAGCCGCCGAGGTCCGCGGGATCGTGGAGGTGGTGCAGCTAGGTGTCCATTCGATCACGATGACGCGGCGGACGCCGAAGGTCCTTGGCGGCAAGGCGGCACCGTCCCGCTCGATCGAGGTGTTGAACGATCACCCCGATCATATCCGGGAGATGGAGCTGCATGCGGAGGCGGTCGCGGAAAGGCAGGCAGCGGAGAGCGCCATTCCCGAACGCTGGAAGCGGAGATGACGTCCGATACGCCGATGAAATCGACGGTCTTCGCGGTGCCGCAATGGTGTCAGAACGAGGTCGAATGAGCCGTGCTGAGAGTGAACGGATCTAGAACAGACCGGTCGAGAATGCCCCAAAATAGGGGTAAAACACCACCATTCGAATCTACGGGTAGATCGGATCGCCGGGCCATCGTCCTGAAAATGTTGCAGGATCTCGGATCAGCGCCTTTCGCGGTGACGTAATGGTGCGTCCATTCCCGTCCAACCCCATGTAATTTGGCACGTTTTCGTTCATCGCGCCAGTCCCGCCGGCAACGAAAAAAGGCCGGCGGCTTTCGCCGCCGACCCTCGATTGTCGCCCGATCGACCGGGCTGGCCGGTTCAGTCTGAGGACTTCGCAGCCGCGATGATCGCCGCCTTGCGCCGCGCGTCCTCGCGGACGACGCGACGGGCCTCGTCCGCGTCGGCCTCCCGCATTCGAACCAGCGTCAGCGGATGGGGACGGTCAGGCCCGATCAACGCGCCGGGGTCGAACTCGCGTTCGCCCATCAGCAACGCCCCCGCCCATGTCGCCTCGACATCAACATGGCCGTAAGTGTTGCGGACTACGGCGACGGAGACGCCGACGAAGGCGGCCACGTCCTCGATCCGGCAGCCGCGACGCAGCAGGGTCGTGCAGGTCGTGTGCCGGAGCGTGTGGACGTTGATGTCGTCCAACCCGGCCAGCCGCGCGGCCCGCTTCAGGCGATAGAGCAGCTGACCCGCCGGCAGCGGACGACCGGGGGCGAACTGATCGTGGAGGAAGAACTTCGCCCCGACCCGAGCGTCGGCCACCTTCGCCGCCCTGGCGAGGCGGAGCAGCGGACGCGGCAGGAAGGCGGGCGGGTGGAGCTTGTTCTTCTTGTAGGCCTTGCCCCGCGGTCGCGCCGTCGACGGACGGTTCAGGCCGCGCCGGTTCAGGATGCCCCGCCCGACATCGATCCAGCCGCCCGTCTTGTTGAGCTCCCACCGCAAGGTCTCCACGACCATGCTCCGGCTCCCCGTGTAGTAGAGGAACAGGATCGCACGGGCGAGGATGCGGCCCTCATAGCGCGCGCGGGCGCCTTCGCGGGCGAAGCGGGGGTCGACGACCTTGCGACGGATCGTTCGACCCGTGGCGGGATCGACGACCTCCTCGGTCAGCCAATCGTCCGCTTCCTCGACCCAGATCCAGCCGCGCAGGGAGCTCCAGACCAAGCGGACAAGCTCCGATTGGCTGAGCCAGTCGGGGCGAGACTCGGCCCGCGGCAGGTCGCCGGGGAAGAGCTCGATCTTGCGCGGGCTACCCTTCGAGAAGTGCAGCGCAGCCGCGCGGGCCTTGCGGATCTCGTAGGCGGCGGTCACCGGCTTGACGAGCTTGCCCCGACGACGCTGGCCCGAGGCCGTGACGACCTCGATCCTGCCCGCCTCGCTGGTTCGGTAAGTGATGTAGGCGTCCGACGTCATCGCGTCGATCTCGCCGCAGGTCACGTCCCGACCCAGAAAGTCGAGCATGCGCTCCAGCGTCGCCACAAGGGCGGCGTAGTCGCGGATGGCGTGGTGGGGCGCACCCTCCCCCGGCTTCATGTGAGCCAGGTAGTGGTTGAAGATCGCGTCCACCCGCACGGCCTTCGGGTTGACGGCGCCGGTGAGCAACCCGAGCTCCTCCAGGCGCCTCATGGCGAGGACGCTCTTGGCGAGGTCGGGCTGATCGCCGGGGACGCCGAGCGTCCGGCGCTTACCCTCCGCGGTCCGATAGCAGAACATGCCCTGCGAACCGCGCTCCGACCGGATCCACATGTGGTCGGGATCGGAGGGCGCGCCCAGACGGGCTTCCGGCAGGGCGGCATCGACGGCGGCTTGGCCGAGGACGCCCTTGGCGGCGGCGAGGAGGGAGGTGAGGGTGTGGATTTGATTCAGGTTGGGGGTCATTGTACTCTACTCCGATCGGAGCGAGCGCGGCGATCTTCCAGGGCCACCGCGCCCGCACAGCTTCCCGGTTCGCCGGGCCGAGCCCCCGCTGGTCTTGCCGGACCGGCGGGGGTGTTTCGTTTGCGCTACCGCTTGGGTCGCGCAGTCCCTGCATTCGCGGGCCGGCACACGCTCATCGTGAGCACGGCGCGCCGCGTCGTCAGGAACTTGCCGGCGACGACGGTCACCGGAAGCACTCCGTCCCGGACGGCGATCCTCAGCGAGTTCGTCGTCAGCGGGCCCTGCGGCCAAAACAGGCTGGCCGCTTCGGGAAGGGTCATGATCTCGTCCAGGTCCCATTGGCTGGGATCGGGACGTGCCTGGACACGGCCAGGAACGGGCATGGCTTGGGTCTCCTTTCGTGGGTTTCCAGACCGCGACACGGTCACGTTCCGGGCGTTCGACGAAGCCGACATGGCTTCGCCATCGGGGCGAATGGCCCCTGGTCTCGGGTTTGGGGGGATGGCCCGCGGCAGGACGCGGCGAGCGGGCGGCATCGACGGTGGCTCAAGCCTGACCGCGACGGCGCGCGGGAGGCTTCAGCGTTTGGTCGACGGCGATATGGTGCGATGGACCATGTGAAGGCTGACCTCGGTCTGACGCGCGATGTCGCGCGTCGCTTGGTAGAGGGGTGTCGCTACCAGGAGGTCAGGAAGGCGAGCGGATGGCGCGGCCAGGGAACCGGGCCGGTTATCCGTTCGAACGGTCCTGCCGCTGGGCGGCAGATATGATTGGCGTGCGGTTCATGGTGCCTAGGATCCACGATTCCGGTGGCCGCGCAAGAGTGTGAAGGACCGCGAAACTCGGAACTGCCAGCAATTCGACGAACGCGGTTTAACGCAGCTCTACGAATTGGATCCAAACTGTTCGTATCGATCCGCTACCCCTCCTTCCTGGGGTCGAGCCGCGCGCCCAGCGGGAAGGAGACCACCTTCGACGGCGAAGGCCCAAGCCGCACGACGCCGGCTGCGCTCTCGGCCTCGTCCATCGCGACGCGGGCGATCGCTTGATAAGCCGCGGACACCGCCCGCCCGTATGCACCCGGCCCGAGCTCGGCCTGGACCGAAATCAGGCGCGCTACCAGGTTCACGACGAGACTATCCATGCTGCGCTCCACTCCGACGCCGGGGCGCGGCGTCCGAGGCCTCGACGATCGCCGCGAAGACGTCGCCCCCAAGGTGACGGCGACGCATGAGCCCGTCGGCGACCGCCTCGATGGCACGGCGGTTCTGGCGAACGGCGAGGATTGCGCGCTCATGCAAGGCGGCCAGGGAACGCGATACCGTTTCCCTCAGCCCGTGGTCGAGTTGCATCATCTCCAGCACGTCGCCGGGCGCGCCCGAGTAAATCAAGTTCGGCCCCAGCCCGTAACTCGTCAGCATCGATCCAACTTGGACCGTAGCGATGCCGAGGTCGCTATCGAGCCCCCCACCGCAGCCGACGCTGGCTTCGCCGAGGATCTCGACTTCGGCCGCCCGGCCAGCGAGCGTGCATGTCACGTCGAGCTCGATCTCCGCGCGCGTAGGCGCCTTTCCGAGCCGCCGCAGCGTAGCGGTATGGCCTGCGGCATCGCCCCTGCCGACGATCGAGACGGCGCGAACGGACCCGGGCGAGACACGGTGGGAGAGGACGGCGTGGCCGGCTTCGTGGATCGCTAGGCGCCGCCGCTCCTCCGGCGGGCTGTGGTCCGGCGGCGCCACGACGGCTACGAGGTCGTCGACGACCATGTCCCTTCCGGCGGTCCGCGCCGCGGCTCGGGCCGCCTTCGCCCAGCCCATCGCCTGCGCGCCGGTCGCGGTTCCAGCCAGCTCAGCGATCGGCAGCAGGTCCTCGCCCGGCAAGTCGGCACCGAGATGCTGGCGGAGGATCGCGGCGAGATCGGTCGTCGACGGCGGATGGATGTGGATGACGCGGTTCAGTCGGCCTGGCCGGATCAGCGCGGGATCGATCCTATCGGGATGGTTCGTCGCGGCGATCACGATGAGATTGCTCGAAACGCCGGACGTCGCACTATCCAAGGTCATCAAAATATTCGTGATCACGGGGACCCAATAGTCCCTGTTCCTGTCGCCGACGTGGCTCCTACTTGGGAGGGCATCAATTTCATCTAGGAAAATAATCGCAGGAGCGCATGCATTCGCCGCCGCGAATACTCGATCAACTTCCTTGATGACGCTGTTGAGATAGCCGTCAGTGGAGCTGAACCACGATGCCACACTCGTTACTACTAGGGGGAGGCCGATCGACTTGGCGAGGGCACGGACGTAGGTGCTCTTGCCCAACCCAGGCTCACTGGCCAGCAGGACATTGCGGTCGATCGCTTCGAACGGGATGACCCCGCGCTTCCATTCCTCGATGTCCCGGACCAGTCGCAGGCCCCACTCGCCGGCGGCGCCGTAGCCGTGCATGTCCTCCAACCTCGGGACGTCGGCGAGCGTCGGGTCGACCACGCTCTGGCTCGCCGCGGCGACTTCGAGGCGACGAACGCAGTCCTCGGCCGTCGAGCCCACGCGGATCGCGGCGACGATGTCGTAGAAATCCAAGCCTGTCGCGACCTTGGCCGGCATCGACATGAACCGGTCGCCGGTCGCCGTGGCGATGACCCGAGCCAGGACTTCGTTGTCCGGCGCGGCCACCACGACCCGGGCGTCGGCTGCCGTGATCAGCGAGGGCGGGAGTTGTCGCTCCGGCGCGACCGCGACGCCGACCACCGACTCCCCCTTGGCGAGCTTCCGCGCGCAAACGTCGGATGGAGGGCGCTTCTTGCCGTTGATATGAGGGACGAAGACCTCGTTCCATTCCCGCAGCGAACCAAGGGCCTCGACGGTGGGCTCGACCCAATCCGCGGAGGGGACCGTTACGATCAGCGCGAGGCTCGTCTCGTCGTTGTCGATGCGCTCCATGAGTGCGGGCGGGACCGCGGCGTAGAGTGCCGCCTCGGCCAACGTCTGATGCGCGGGGAGGATGGTGGGCTCGTCGCCCTCGATGTCGGAGTAGTCTTGCTCGAATTCGTTGATGTCGATCATGTCGGCCTCGCGAGCGGAGGCCGTCGCCGCGCGTCAGCGGGCGTCCGTCCTCCAGATGGAAGGGAATGGATGCATCGGGATGTCCTCGGGCCGCGCGTCGACGCCGCCCAAGGTAGGGCGTTTGGTCGGCGCGGCGGTGGATATGGATCGGATCGGAAGGATCATCATAGGAGGCCTAGGCTAGAGCATGGCCTCCCGTTCGCCGGCGAGATCAGTCGCTGGCGCGGGAAGCCGGGAGACACGGACGCGATTTCGTCGCGGGCCGGTCACATATGGACGGTGGCGAAACAGATAGGGAACAAACTCTGGGCCGGTCAAGGAGCCAGGGCACGACTCCTGACATGATCCGTCTTATGGTTAACGGGAATCCGCGTACGCTATACCCGATCGATCAGCCGATGAAAGCAACCGCCTTGATCGCCTTCCACCCCCATGTGCCACGTTTCCTGTCGAAGCTGATGGCCGCGAGACCTTCCACTTTGCTCCCATCAGAAATGCCGGCGGATGCGACCAAGTCCGGGGGGATGAAGATGCCCGAGGCGGTGAAGCCCAGCCCGTTTCGGACATCTACTTCCTCATGGAAAGGCCTGCACAAGTCCTTGGCAGGACGGTCGGTCGAGGGTGCGATCGAGATGGCGCGAAAGCGTTGGCCACCGCTGCTGTGATGTCGGGACATCCGAACGGAGATCGCATCACCGGGGGCGACCGGTGGGAAATCCTTCAGGGGCCAAGTGCCGTCGACGCCCTTCGCGACGATGAAATGCAACAACGCCTTCCCATGATTGACGTGGTCGACCACCCCGCATGTCTCGGTGAGGACGTCATCGGCAATTCCATTATCGCGAGACCGAATGCGGTAAACCGTGAAGCGCCACGGCTCCTCGGACGACACCTCCATCTGAAGGCTAATGGGTTCGCCCACGCGCTTGTCGAGGACGCCGGCGTGCGAAGCGGCGACGCTGATCTCGATGGGGTAATCAGCGTCCTTGACGAAGATCCGACGCCGCTTCCGAGGTCTCTGACCATCGGGTCGTTCGATGACGAACTCATCGCCGAGCGACGCATCGATCCACGGTAGGCCATGAAACAGCAGTTCCTCGGCCTGCGCCTTGAGCCGATCGTAGAAAGACCTCCCGGTCGGCGCGGCCTCGACCTGTCGGAACCAAGCGCTTTGGACGAGTTGATCGGCCTCCGGTGGGATACGATTTCCCGCTTGCTGCTTGTACCTGATGACCCGCTCGACCTCGGACCTGGCCTGGGCGGGATGATCGGCCGCCAGCAGGCTCGCGAACTTGAGACGAACCTTGCTGAGGAAGGCATCCTCCTCCGAGCAGGACAAAGCCTTGGCGTAGCACGACAGACGGACCGCCGGATCGGCTTCGAGATCGCCGAGGAATTCCCAGGCCCAATACTCTCCGGCCTTCTTTCGCGCGAACTCGATCGCAAGCTGCCGGGCATCCTCAACGCGGCCCAAGCCGCGCAGGAGCTTGGCCATGTTCAGCTGGAGCCAGACGTTAGCGGGAAACCGCCCTAGAGCGTGTTCCACGTAAGGCAGGATGAACAGCATCTCGTCGGGGCGTTCGCCCTCCGAGGCCTCCTTCGAGGCTCTCTGGATCACCAGCTCGACCAGCGAGGGGAAGACCTTGCCATCTTCCGCGGAGAATTCCTCGTAGTCCTCGGGTCGGAACCGATCGAGACCCCATTGTCGGGCGAATGCGACAAGCCGCACATGGTCGGAGAGGGACAGTCGATGCGCATGCTGGAGCATGCAACTGTGAAGCAGGCTCGGGCCAGGGAGTTCGAGCTTGAGATAGCTGTTCAGGTGACGACGCAGCGTGTTGACGGTCGCCGGGGGAAGATCCGCCTTTCCGCTCGCCTGCAAGACCGACTTGATGGCGTGGAACAGTTCCCAGCCGAACGATGGCCGATCGTCGTCCCTGAGCTTGCCGTCCGCTTGCAGCGTCGCGAAGGCCAGGACGGCTTCCGCATGCCGGCCTTCCTTGCCGAGCCTCTTGGCTTCCATGACGGCTCGCCGATCTTCGTCGGTCAGACCCAGCGCCCGCTCCTTGTGCTCGGCGAGCAACGCGTTCCCTTCCGCCACCGGGAATAGGGCAAGCTCACCGACATATCGGTCCCGGAGGCTCGTCTCCCTGTCGGAGGCGTGGCGCTTGACGAGATCGATCAGGCACCAGCCGTAGGCGTCCCGGACCCATTTGTCCGCGTCTCCGGCGGCGATGAGATCGAGAGCTAGCTGATATGCCTCGTCGAGCTTCCCGTCCTTGCGCAGAGCGGTGATCCGCTGGCTGGGCCTGTCGGCCGACACCGAAGCCCGGCGGGATCGCGTGTCGATCAGGACGCTCAAGGGAGGATCTCCGCTGTCAGGATCTCGACCACCTCGGGGACCAGCCGTGCCGGTCCGGTTCCAAGCTTCAGCGGCATGCAGCTCTTCCAGCGGTTCCTGCCATCGTAGAAGATATCCACGACGGCGATGTCCCCTTCGCGGGCGAAGGTATATCGCTGACACCACTGACGTTCCTCCAGGGACGCCACGCGGATGCTCCTGGCCTCAAGTAGGGGGAGCAGTCGGTCGTGGAATTCCCCTAGGAACCCGGCGGTCGCCTTCGCGGCTGGAGGCGGCGTCGTTCCGTTGGACGTCGGCAGGATCGCGATCGCGCTCTGCCCGACCAGCGGGGCGAGCAAACCGCGTATCTCCTCGCCGAAGGGGCCGATCGGCTGCGGCGTGACCGAGCCGATCCTGAACCTGCCGTTGTAGCTGATGTTGACCCGGCACGTTTCGATGCCTCGGCTCAGATAGTAGGCCTCCTGGTATTGGTGATGCGCGACGTCGTCGATCCGGATCTGCGACCCCTCCAGGAGCGTCTCTACCCTTGCCAGAAGGCCCGAGCGGAAGGTCTCCTGCGGCGACGCTGTTCCGCTGACGGGGGCGGCCGCGGCGGGCGAGCCGGCGTCCTGGGGAACAGGGGCGCCCTCCGCGTCGCCGGACCACCAATCCATGCCGACCACGGGGATACGGATCTCCGGCGGGTTGATGAGAAACAGCTTGTCGCTCGACCGCGTCATCGCCGTGTAGAGCCAACGGAAGTAGTCGGCGGTGCGGGGATTCTGTCCCGTCCGGCATGAAACGAAGACGTCCTTCCACTCGCCGCCCTGCGCCTTGTGGCAGGTCACCGCGTAACCGAACCGGGTCCTAAGGGCGTGGAAGTAGGGATCGTGACGCAGGACGCGACCCAGTTGATCGCGGTTCTCCCTCCGATTGAGATCGGGATGGCGCTTGAGGAAGTCGACATAGAGCGCGCGCTGTTGAAGGGACGAAAGCCCGGACCGGTTTCCATGCAGGAGGTCGTCCAGCAGCTTCAACCTGACCAAGGAAACGGCGCTGTCCGGGGACGGCAACCGGATCTCAACGTCCCGGAAGCTAAGCGCGACCTCAACCTCCTCCATGACGCCCGTCTCGGCATCGCGATGCTTGAGCCTGACCACCCGCCGCTCGACCATCGTCTCCACGCCCGAGACCTGGATGAATTCGCCATTGGCCACGAATTGATTTCCCACCATCGTGTTGGCCGTGACGAGGAGGACGTCGCCTGCCGTGACGAAGGCCTTGCCGGGAAAGAGGCGGCTCCTGATGCCTCGGTTGACCTCCGCTGCCTCCACGTTGGAGTAGGTGATGACGATCGGCTGGCGCTCTCCCTCCCTGGCCTCCATGTAGCGATGCACGAGATCGTCGGCGTTGAGCCGGGAGACATTGTCGCCGAAGTCGAAGCCGATGGCCCCGAACCTGGCCTTCTCCAATCCCTCGCGCAGCGGCATGACGTTTCGGATCACGCCGCTGTCCGCCTTCTGGCGCACGATCTCCTTCAGATCGTAGGAAGCGGGCTTCAGACGATGGTGCTCGCGCAGGTAGCCGGCGTCGAGCGCCGGCGAATGCGACATGCCGACCGGTGGCAGCTGCGCCGGATCGCCCACGAAGATGATCTTCCGATCGCTCGGTCCATTGGCGAGGTCGACGTAGGTCAGGAGATCCTGCAGGAGGTATCCCGTGCCGGATTGGAAGAATTCGCTTTCGGCGTAGACGTCGGACAGGAGCGAGGCCTCGTCGACGATGTAGACGGTGTTGGCCTGGTCGGCATTCGTGCGGATCGACGCCTGGACCTTGAAGGTCTCCGCTCCCTCGGGGTCGTCGCCATGGCGCCGCTCGGCGATGTCCCCATAGCCATAGATGAAGCCGTGCAAGGTCCGCGCTTCCCGCCTGGTCTTTTCGTGGATCACCTTGGCGGCTCGCCCCGTCGGCGCCAGCAGCTGGAACGAGCGTCCCTGCGCCGAGAGAAACTCGGTGATTCCCTTGATGAGGAAGGTCTTACCCGTTCCGGCATACCCCCTCAGCAGGAAGACGCGCTGATCGGTCCGCTCAAGGAACTGCGACAGGGCGGCCAGGCAGTTGCCTTGATCCTCGTTCAACGGTTCGGAGAATGCGTCCCTTAGCGTGATCCGAGTGCGCAGCGCGCGTGCGGCCGGCTCGATCTGGGCCATGGCCTTCGCGGCCGCTTCCCGCATCCGAAGCACGCGGTCCGCCGGGAATTGCAGAATGGTTCCGGGCGAGCCGACGGGCGTAGGCAGGATCGCAGGCGGATCTTCATGGATCGCCGGCGAAGAGACCGATGCGGCGGCCTTCGCCGCCCTCGGCTGCGGTGTCACCCACTCGATGTCGGGGCGCATGAAGCGGCAGAACCAGCAGGCAAGCGACCAGGCGTCGTCGAGGAGGCTGGTCGACTGCTCGATCGCCACCCGGCCGTTGTGAGCGGCCTTGTTTCCGAGCTTGCGGATGGTGTGAAGCTTGGCAAGGAGCCGCGCATCCAGCATGCCTCCCTTTTCCAACTGCACCAGCCGATCGAAATGCGTGTCGTTCTCAACCCGCTCCAGCGCGAAGTGGGCGAGCAGATGCACGACCATGATTTCCGCGAACCCCCGCAGTCGGATCGCGGCAAGGTCGGGCTGGACGGCGACCGTCTCTTCAGCACTCCGTCCAGCTTCGTGGAGATCCGGCCACAAGCCTTCCAGGAACCGGAAGCTGTTCTGGTCGATTGGCGGCTCCACGATGCCTCTGCCTTAAAAAAAATCGAATCCTCAACCCCGATTCTAGGCTGACAACCGATGACGGACAAACCTCTGATTTCAACGTGGGTTCTGGGATCAGCGTCGCGTCCGCGCGATCAGTCGTCTACTTGTGCCTCGACGATAGTGTCGGCTGCCCTATCGTACACGACCTCGAACGTCCCGCGGCGATCCGTAATGCGACGACTCGGCGGGCCTTTCGCGACAAGCCGGGGATAGCCGGATCGATGATCGTCGCACTTAACTGCGAGCCATCCTGACTGGCCGAGGGTCGACCTCAAGCGGCCCTGCATCCCGCAATCGTCGCAGGTGCATTCGGACCGCATCTCCGCGAGCAGGATCGCTCGATCGATCGCGGCTTGGGTCTCCGGCCCGACAGGCGCGATGATGTCGAAGCGGAGTTCCGCATATTTCTCCTTGATGTCGATGATCGAGATCTTGGTCGGCACCGGCTCGCTGGCGAGCGCCTCGGCGATGCGGTCGAACAAGCGGGACAAGACGTCGGCCCAGCCGTCGCCGACAGCCATGTGGATGTGAGAGCCGGCGATCCAGTCGGAATGCTGGGCATAGATCTGGGCCTGCCAGTCGGCAGGCGTCTTCGGGCGCGACATGGGCGCCTCCGTAAAACGGGATCGCCGGCGGAATGCCGTGACGATCGGAAATGCGGGAGTGTGCGAGGGCGCGCCGCCAAGCGCGATGTAAGCCCGCTATTCGAAGCTGTTTGCTTTTAAACGCAACGGCACCGCATCCGTCAGGGTGCGATTGCGTTGACGGCCCGGACAGGATCTGAGACGGGCTCATTTGCAAACGGCTATCTCAACGACACCCCTCAGGCAACGCATTTCAGAGCCAGACAGTGCGGTTCGCTAGCTGGCGTAGCCTGAAATTATTTCTACATTAAAGCGGTTTGCTCGATTCGCCGGTGGGACGTTGGGGTTCATCCGCTCCTGCCACTCTGCTCCAGGCCATGGTGGGCACTTGCATTTGAGGTAGCACGATGCTACCTGATGGAGGCTGAATGACGCCGGCGAATTCGCTTGCCCAAATCAGACAGTTGGCTGCCTCAGAAGATAGATGCATCATCTATACGCCGGTTCTCGACGAGCTCCGTGCTCGGCAGATGGATACCGATGATCTGCTTGAGATCATAGCGAGCGAGATCGGTGAAGGGCATTGCTTTAAGGTTGAGCCGACCGCCAAGTACTACCCAGGGACGACTTCAGATTATTATTCGATTTGGATCGATGTCTGCGGGTGCCACATGTTCTTAAAGCTTCTGGTCGCATCCCAAGGGGGTGTCGACAAGCTTGTAATTACGTCGTTTAAAAGGGACGATCGGCATGTCTGACCAATGTTTCGCTTGTGGCGAAATGGCCGTCGAACGGCGCGTCGAAGATTTGCTTGTCCACCACGACGGAAAATCCGTGACCATCTCCGATGAGCGGATGGTTTGCTCCGCTTGCGGTGAAGTCAGTTACGCTGGCCCTCAGATTTCGAAGCATGAACTCGCGATTGCCGCGGCGATCCGTCAGATGGACGGCCTGCTTTCCGCGGAGGAGCTTCGTAGGATCAGGGCCAAGTACAAACTCTTGCAGAGCGATATGGAGCAGATCCTCTCGACAGGGCCAAAGACGTGGACCCGTTGGGAGCGTGGAAAGGTTCCGCAGAGCAAGCCCACGGATAAGCTTCTTCGGATGATGGCCGATGATCCCGATCTCGCCCATCGTCTGATGGTGCAAGCCGGCGTCGTCAATGCCGATGCGGAAGCCGAATTTCAACGGATCGAGAGGGACGCCAAGGTTTTGGCACGCGCGAGGATCCGAGCCGAAACGAGCTTGCCATCGTTCTCCGATATGGATCGATACGTCGAGCAAGTCATCGAAGCGAGCGCAATGATGCGCGATGCCCGCCGCGAAGTTGTGGCGCAAGGGGAGGCGGCATGACTGACAAGCCTACTCGGACGACGGATGGCGCCCAGGTCTTTCATATGGTTCCGGCTCGAAAGCGGACGGCCGAAGAACAGCGCATGCAGGAGTACGAGCTCAAGATCGCGGAGCATTTCCGCGCCCAGAACGAGATCTTGCACGCGAACAACAAGGAACAGGGCGAGCGCATCCAGCGCCTGACCATTGGAGTGGAGCGGCTGGTCGCTGAAATGCATGGCGTCCGCACCGGAACGCAGGAGCAAGCCTTTGCGCGTGTAGGTGGGATGAACTGCGATCCCGATCTCCCGACGGTCGGGGCGGAAGCTGCCCTGTTCTATACCCATACCGCCAAGCAGATTGGGATCGAGCTCGGATTCCATTCCTCTCAGATTGGGATGCTTCTCGGCCCGCAAGGCCTAAAATGGGCCGGCAACGGCGACTACCAGGAGATTGGAAGGGTGACCTCGCCAGGGCAGACCAAGTTCTGGCACAAGGACGTCCCTGCACAGCTGCGTCGGATCCTGGATGAGGGCATGCCGGAAAAGCACGGCATCACCCACGGCGCTGTCGTCGCCATCTTCAGGAAGTGGGCTCGTAGGAAGGCTGCCGAACAGCTGTTCGCTGACATGGAGACTTCCAGCCCACACTAAGGCGATGTGCACGTCGGCTACCGGGGCACCTCGGCTAGATCTACGAAGTCGCTCCTATCGCCTTGACGGCTCATGGTCAGGAATTTCCAGCTGGTCGGATCAGCGCCGTGCAAGCCGAACGGGAATACTCCCGGATGTCGCTTGATCTCATCAAGACGCAATCCATGTTCGGCCTTGAAGATCATGGCTCGGATCAGGATCTCCACGACGGGCGGCTCGGTGATGGCGGCAGGCGGGGCAAGCCGATACTGACCCGGTTGAGCGGTCTCCAACAGTACTCCCCATTTGGCCATCGAACGAACCACTCGCTGGACCGCGCGCGGAATGCCCGTGCGATCGCCCCACGACGGGGTCGTCCTGCGGACCGCCTGGCTTACGGACACCTCTTCGTTCAAGCGCCCCAGCTTTCCGATGGTGTCGGCCAGGTCACCGAAGAACGGGTAGGCAGCCAGCATCATCGCCCAATGCAGCGCCAACCGCCCGCGGTCGTCAGCGTCGGCGAAGAGAGCCAGTGCATCGCTCCTCAGAGCGGTCAGCCGGGTCGGTGGGACCAACCAGATCCTGTTTAGGACCGTCGCCGTCTTCCCTCTGGCGCTATTCAGCTTGGAGCCCTCGACCTCGCCATCCAGGACCTCCCAGACACATGCCCTGGCGGAGCTCGGCGAGGGGTGGCCGAGTGCACAGATGGCCGTTGCGTCGAGCCAGCGCCGCTCGACCTGTCGATCAAAGCCTATCGTCTTCCTGGATTCGCTCATTTCTTCAGTATGAACTCAACCAGCGGAACGAGCACCTCTTCGATGCTGATCCCACCGTGCGAAACCACCGTGGCTCCACGCGATGAGAAAGATTTCCGAGCGGGCGCGATCAGCGGCAGGAAGTCGGGCGGGAGGCCCCCGGAGTCCCACGGGATCGAACCTGGACTGCCAGAGGCTATGCGGGTTCGCAAGTTCGTGTCGTTGAAGACCAGCGCGCGCTCGCCGCGTGTTTCTGCCAAGACCCCCGTATCGGGCCTGCCGATTCCAATCGTCTCCACGTTTCCGTGGTCCGCCGTCATCACGACATCGAAGCCAGCTTGCTTCAACGTCTGAATGCATCTCCAGAACGTGCCTCGCTGGGCCCATATGTCGACGTCTCGATGAAGTTGGGACGTCCCGAGTACCGCGCCGTGCGTCATCTCATCGACGGTGGTCAGGACCACGCCCACCGCCCGACAGAACGGTTTGGACGCCTCAGCTTCAAGTGCATCGATGAAATCGTCGTCGCCGATGTTGGCCGACTGCTTGACGAAGGCTACCTGGCTTGCAGCGAGACCGTTGTTTTCCCAGAAGCGACGCCAGAGCTTGGCCTCGGAAGCCGTGTTGCTGATGCTTGCGGAAAAGCGCGCGGGGACTTCGCCGGCGAAGATTGACTGTCGTGAGACCGACGTAAGTGTCGGAACCCAAGCGAAGCACGCATGCTCATCGGGATGCTCCATTCCAACGGGCATATGCCGCTTCAACACCAGCCATTGGTCCAGGGATAGCCCGTCGACGACGACTATGGCGACGCGGTTGCTCTCCCCGGCGAGAGAACGGCGATGGGCAAGGTACCGCGCGATCTGGTGAACCATTACCGGGCGTGGAAGATGAAGGCGGCTCTGAAGGACTGAGTATCGAGAGAGCATCCATCGGTCGAAGCGGTCATCTACCGTCCGTTGCAACTGCGACCGCTCATTGTCCTCTGCCTCGGCTAGCCGCCCGCTCGTAGCAGCCCAGAGCGTGGTAAGCTCAGCCCACCTGCGGGCGAACACCGCCCATTCGGAATGGTCGGCATGATCGTCAGGGACGTGGTCGGCAATTCTTGGCTGAAGACCGCGGACGCGAGCCAGCGCGTCATCACCGTCCGTCCCCCGTATGCCCACTCGCGTCCAGGAGTGGCGAAGCGCGGACTGCGCTATGAGGTCGGTGCGCTCAAGGAGGCCGTCCGCGAACATGGTGTCGAGATAGGCACGCACGTCGCTATCGCCGAAAGGGAGATCCCTTGGCCCTTCGATGACGAAAGCAGACGGGACGGCAACCGACAAGCCAGCCTCTTTAGCCACGAAATCGGGCCAGCGCTCCTGGATGAACAGTAGGAAATCGGCACGGCTTTGGACGAGGCGCTCCAGAGGCCAGGCATGCCAGCGGCCGCTCCTTCGGAGCTGCCACACCAACCGAAGTTCAACGTCGTCAGGAATGCGGTCGTCCCGATAATGCTTACGCAAGAGGATACGCAGCAGGTCCGCCGGTTTCCCGATCGCATCGACGTCAATCTGAAAGACGTGCTGGAGGATGAAATCGCGGGTTGCCGCGTCCCCAAGAGGCTGGGCTTCGATCCGCCCCGCAGCGTCATGGAGCGCCTCAACCGATGCAACGTCGAGCCCCGCAAGTGCCCCGGGCGCCAACTTCGGCAGCAGGCCGGCGATGCTGAAATGAAAGATGCGCGCATCGAGCTCCGCCCACGCGACCAGGTCGAAGGGCAATGATGAGGCCTCCGGACTTGCCGTACGGATGACCACGGATGGGCCAGCGCCGGTCGATTCCCACCGCGGCCGGATCTCGGTCTCGAACACCATCCGAAACGCGATCGGGTCTTCGATCGTCAGCAGGTCAAACCCTGCGGCCCGAAGTCGTGCCGAGATTGCTTCATCGGCAAGCAACGCGTTCGGATCGGATACGAGCGTCAGTCGGCATGCCTGCGCAATCTCTGGCGTGAAGCGAGCCAGCAGCCTGTCGCGCCAACTGGCGGATGCACGATCTATCAAGATGCGGCTCCGGCCTGGTCCAGTTGCAGCATCACGACGGCGGCCAGTTCGGGCGTGGCCAACGCCTTTTCTTGCAAGCTTCGGGCCCAGGTCATTTCCTCGTCGTCGAGCATCCTCAAGCGGTGAGCCTTCACGGTCGCTAGGCCTATGCGATCAACAACGCGCCTTCTTGCCGCGAACGCCTTCGCGCCTTTGGCACGTTCGGCAGCGATCAAGATCTCGTTTCGCGTGGATAGGGTTTCGAACGCGGCGGCGCCCAGTTGCTCCGCGATCTTGCGTGACTTTTCGTATGCCTCGATAGCGTCTTCGCCCGTGCTCACGCCGAGGCGGGCGAACGCGGGTGCAGAGGCAACGACGTGGTCCCATACCAACCTTCCCGTCGCGGCATAGGTCTTGCCGTCGTTAGAGACGAATACCGAGAGGAAAGTCTGCTTTCGGCCACTGAGCGAACCAAGAGAAATCCGCCAGAGCGACCACACGCCAGACGTACGCCCGGGCATCTCCGGAACGCAGACGGTTGGAACGGGCTGCCCGGGAGCATGGACCGGAAGGCTGGCCACCATCGTCCTAAGTCGCTTGTCACCAAGGGTAAGGAGAGTGGCCGTCTCGGCCATGACATCCGATCGCCTGAACACGGCGAATGGAACCGTGTAACCGTCCTCCCAGCGAAGGCGGAAGCCGCCTGGACAGATCGATGCCTCGGCGCCAAGGCTTGCTCGGGACGAGAGGTACGACACCGTCATGCGCTCCGTCCAAAACGGCATCTGGTGCTCGACGATGCGTCGCGCCTCTGTCGCGTCGAGGTCTGCGGGATCGGCCAGCGTCGACATGAGCGACCTGCTCTCGGATGCACGTCCTCGGATCTCGTCGACCAATTCCTCCGCGCGGCGTTCAGCGGCGAAGGGGTCTACGATGGCCTGTGCAAACAGTGCCTCGAAGGATACCCCACCCTCTTCGGAATCTAGGACGTCGGCCAGCTTGTCGACACCGAACTCGGTCAGGATGGTTTGGAGCTTCTCGGTCAGCACCTCCTGGATGCGAAGTTCGACCGATTCCTGAAGCGCGAAGTTCAGCGCTCGAACGATGTTTCGCTGACCGATGCGATCGACGCGTCCGATGCGCTGTTCGAGTTTCATCGGGTTCCACGGCAGATCGTAGTTGACGATGACATGGCAGAATTGAAGGTTGAGGCCTTCGCCGCCGGCATCGGTCGAGATCAAGATCTGAGCGCCTTCCGCGAAACGCTTCTGAACCTCGCGTCGCTGTTCCAGATCCATCGAGCCGTTCAACACGACAACATCGTAGCCACGTTGCCCGAGGAAGTCGGCAAGCATGGCCTGTGTCGGAACGAACTCGGTGAAGACGAGGAATTTCGTATCGGGATCGCTGCTATCGCGCTTGAGCTCGTCGATCTTCGCGAGAAGCGCCTCCGCCTTGATGTCGGGACCCGACGCCTCGCAGCGACGAGCCGCGGAAAGCAGCAATTCAACCTCTTGCCGCTCGTTCTTCAAACCCTTCAGCCGCGCCTTTAGGATAGCGTCGAGCTGGCTCGGGTCATCGGAACTCGACCAATCGTTCTCGATGTCCTCCGGGAACAGCGCAAGTTGGCCCTCGGGCTGGTCCAGCGCCTCCAGACGACGTTCCAGCGCAGACCTGATGGCGGCCGTACTGGATGTCACCAGACGCTGCATCAGGATCATAAGGAAACCGACCGCCGTTTGCTTGTCCTTCAACGCCTTGTTGTAGCCGTCCCGAACGTAGCCCGTAACGGCCTCGTAGAGGGCTCTATGCTGGCCCCGGCGGTCATCCCATTGGATCTGAACGATTTGCGTGAAACGCGGCTTGAAGAGCGGATTACCCTCAGCATCCACCGCATGACGCTTTTCCGTTCGGATGACGTAGGGCGCCACTAACTCGCGCGTGATGGGTTCGTCGTCCGCAAGCGCGTCGGCGTCGAGAAAGCCGATCAGCCGCCGGAACGCGTCCGTCTTGCCCTGATGGGGCGTCGCCGAAAGGAGCAAGAGATAGGGCGCGCTCTGAGCCAACGCCTCGCCGAGCTTGAAGCGGGCGACCTGGTCGCTGCTGCCGCCCAGTCGATGGGCCTCGTCGACGACTACGAGATCCCAACCTGCGGATACGACATCCTCGAAGCGCTCGCGATTGTATCGGTCCAGCTGATCGGGCGACCACCCCCTTCGGCTATCTACCGGCTTGACGCTGTCCAAGGTACAGATGACTTGGTCATTCAGACGCCAGAGATTTTCTTCGTCCCCGGAGCCGGTCAGTTGGCGCATGGCGGGGAATGCGCCGGGCGCGACGAAGCGGAAATCCTCGTCGAAGTGCGTGCGCATCTCGGACGCCCACTGAAGCGCCAGCCCCGCCGGAGCCACTACGAGGACACGCTTCACCAATCCCCGGATCTTCAACTCGCGGATTATGAGGCCCGCCTCGATCGTCTTCCCCAGCCCCACCTCATCTGCAAGCAGGTACCGAATACGATCTCCTGAGATCGCACGCTGAAGCGCACGGATCTGGTGTGGAAGCGGTGTGACCTTTCCTTCGAGCGGTGCGATCAACGTGTCCGTTTCGAGCGCGTCCGCGATCTTCGCCGCGGCGCCCGCGAAAGCGAGCCGATCAAGGAAGCCCTCCTCCTCGAAATCGAGGGCTTGCAGACGATCGGCTCGAACGCGTGCGCTACCTCCCCGGCGCGGAAGCCAAACCAGGCATGTCGGGCGTCCCCACAACGTCTCCGTCTCGATGACACGGCATGGCTCGCCGTGGTCGAGGCTGCGCCACCACTCACCGGGCTTCATGTCGGATCAATCGTCTCCCAAGCGCAAGGTCGCGACGTCGAGATACATCAGCAGCTTGTCGTCTTCCTGGACAACGGATTCCGGCAGCTTTCCCGCCACCGCGACGATCGCCCGGTAGTCCTGAGCTGCGTAGGCGGCTCCGAAGCCGACGCGAACGGCCTCGGTCCGGAAGGTTTTCAGCTTACGATCCTTGGAGGTCTTGTAGAGCTCGAACTCCCGAAGGAGCTCCTTCTGCCTTACCTTCTCTATATCTTCCTGACGCTTCGGGTCGGGCACGTACCAGCGTCCTTTCGCCTTGGCGCGGATCTGGGGATCGTCCTTGGCCAGGTTTCGGAGATCCTTGTAGTTCGATGAGAGATAGCTGCGGATCTGCGCGGGGACATCTCCCTCCCCCTCGTATTCTAGGAAGCTCTGGCGAAGAAGGTCACGCAGCTCGATGGTTCGCTCGTGCGCCGCCCAGCTTTGGATCTCCTTCATAAACTGAGGCGTCAGATCCTGGAGGCTCCTCGGCTTCGAAGACAGCTCCTGGCGCAGCCACAGGATGGCGCTCGCCTCGTCGAAGACGAAGAGATCCAGCTGCTTAAGGGCTGTCGTGCCCATGCGTTTGGCTTCGTATTCGTTGACCTGCCGAGGAAGGAAGAACATCCCGTCGCGCTCCATGAAGCGCGCGCGCAGGCCGGAGTTAAACTCCGCGGTCGACAGCGGGATCGACAGGTGCCGCTGGACATGGAAGGCGACCAGGCGATCGTGCAGGAACTGCGCGGTTCGCTCGCCGATCACGTCGGCGGCTACCGACGTGCCGGTGAAGACCGGCAGGTGCGCAAGGTGCTCGCTGACGAATGCCCAGGCATCGTCCGGCGTAGAGGACCCCAGGGCGAACCGGGTGGTGAGATCGCTTGTCGGCTTGTACGCGGAGATCACCAGGTCCTGCTTCACCGCCGTGCTGGTGACCTGGTGGAATGAGCCCTGCTTCTTGTCGAGCGTCCGGACGTCCGCCACCACGAAGCCGGCTCGGCCGAGAGCTTCTTGGATAGCGCGCCATACCGCGTTCGACGAGTTGCTGAACACGACCGTCATCCACCGGCCGGGTTTAAGGACCCGATGATACTCCTCGAAGCAAGCTCGCATGAGCTCCTGGTAGGTCTCGGTTGTCTTCCCCTGAAAGTCGCTGACGATCGCCTCTCGACCATTGTTGGTGAAGACGCGGTGCCATGCTTCGATGATGAAATTCAGCTCCGAGTAAAACAGGTTCTCTCCGAACGGAGGGTCGGTGAAAATATAATCAATCGAATTATCTTCCAATCCAATCGAGCCGCAATCGCCTGTTGTCACGATCGACTGACCGCGGTTGAAATTCTGGATGCCACCGAATGCCGATTCGAGCCGGTCCGCCTTGCCCTCCAAAATATACCAAGGACTGCACTCCGCATGCTGGGAGAGTACTCGCAGTCGCCCAGACATAAACTGATTGACCTGAGAGAAGTGCGTCGGGGCGTAACGCGCCATCAGCGACATGCCCCATACCGCTTGCTCAACTAGGAACAGCAAGGCACGACGTACGTCGACGTCCTGCACCTCGGAAGTGCGCTCCCAAAACGCTGCCAGGGCTTGGCCCGAGCGTGCGAGGAAAAGGTGATGGATGTGGGTAAAAGCAGCGACACCTGATCGCCATTCGTCACCCCACCGCTCTTTACCTTCCGGGGCGTGCATCATGCGGTCTCGCGGCATACGCCGCGGCAGCGCCATCTCCTCGATCCGCGCAATCCGAGCCAAGTCGGCCTGATCCGGCTTCTTCTGGTAAGATTTCCCGTCTACGGAGTAGTCGATGATGATTGGGCGCCGGGTCGGGCCGCGAACCGCCGTGCCAGTGGCCTTGTCAAAGCTGCTTTGATACTTCCGCTCCAACGAGCGGCGCGTCAGCTGAACGCCACAGGATGGGCAGGCGAAAGTCTTGTTGACCGCCTTGGTCTTGTCGTCGAGTGCTTCCTCAAGGAAGACGACATCCGATGAGCACTCGGGACAGGCAAACACCTCGCTCCATACCGTGAAGTTGATTTCGCCCACGGTCTTGCCGTCCGTGTGCAGCGTCTCATACATCCAGCCGACTTCTCCACGGAGATCATGGAGCAGCCGGGCGGCGGCCTTGGCGAACACCCGAGGCGAGAACGGGCGATTGTAGTTTGAGGTGATGAAGGTCGCGACCGGACTTAGGTCGTTGAGGATCGCGCGGCGCGCGCCCCACTTCGGCGCATCGCGTCCGGCCTTCGCCCATTCTTGCTCCAGATCCATCCTGTAGGATTGGGGAGCTGCACCGCACCATTGCGCCGCGACCCCGGTCATGCCCGATCCGGAAAAGCCATCCAGTACGAGATCCCCGGGCTCCGTGTAGTTTAGGATCGAGGGGACGATCGCTAGGTGCGGCACCTTGGTATGGTACGAGTGGGCCCTGTAGAGGCTATCCGTCTTGCCGACGCTGACGTCCACGGCGAAGGGATCGCGCTCGTAGGAATCCCTTGGATCATAAGCGGTCCCATAGGCTTTCACGAACTCCTCCAGGAAGGGGTTCGGACAAGCCGTGTACCAGGGGGGATTCGACATGCGGATGATGTCTTCGTCCGATCCTTTCGGGAAGCCGGGCTGATCGCGAAAGCCAGGTTCACGAAGCTTCTGTCGAAGCACGTCCGAGAAATGGTCGCGGCAAGCGTCCGCGCTCGCGAACGTCATCCCCATGCACTCGAACCGAAAGCGCTCCAGCGACTTCTGCTCCACGGTCTTGCCCAGCATCCTGAGCTGACCGTCTCCATCCAGGAAGAGATCGGGATCGAGGGCCCGTGCACGCTTCGCCATGTCGTTAGGCCTCACTCGATCACGATCCGGACCTTCGACGGGTCCTTGCCCTGCGTTATCGCCTTCACGAAGGCGTCGAAGCGTTCCTTCAGCGCCGCGACTGTGCACGGCATGCCGCCGTCATGGAGAGCGGCATGAAGCTTGGACTCATCCACGCCGACCCGTTGAAGACCTCCGAACACCTCTTGGAGGGCCTTAACGAAGGACTTGTCGACCATCCCCGGCATCAACCTCCCCGCCATGAAGGCTTCGATCTCGGCCTTACCCATGGCATCGGATACGAGCGCCACGTTCGCTACGACGCTGGGATCTTCGAGGTTTTCAAGCAGGGTTTTCGTCCAGTTCGTCGTCATTGCGTCGAGCTTCTCGTCGACGTCCAGAAGTCGACGGTCCGCCGCCTTCCCATGCTGCGGCTCGACGGCCGGGCGGAACTGGCAATGCGGGCACAGCGGTTCCTTATCGAGCTCGCCCGCCGTGACGGCGAAGCAGGACCTGATGTTGATGAGTTCGTTTTCGGTGTTTCGAAATTCCACGCTCGGCATCACCTCGATGCCGGCAAGGCTGCGCAGATTGGAGACCCTAACGTCCTTGAGGAGCTGCTCCTTTCGCTTGTCGTCGGAAGCTCCGAGCCGCGACGACTTATGGAGAGCGAGATAGGTCTGCTGGTAGTCGGCCTTGAGCGCGGAAAGTCGCTCCGTCGCCTGATGGCGGAAGGCAGCGGAGGTTCGCTTCTCGGGATCAGCGATCGCCACGAGCAGTTCGGACCGTGCCGTCCGCACTGTCGATTGCCAAGGATGCTCCTTCTCCATCACGATCTCGGCCTTGCCGAGATAGTTGGTCAACTGGCTGAGTTGATCGATGAGCGACTGAAGCCCCTCGATCTCCTTGCATAGGTCGAGAGCCTGCCGCTGCCCGGTCACCGCCGCACTGTCGTGCGGGAAGTTCTTCAGCTTGCCGACCGTGTTGAATGGCTGGACGCCTTCAAGGAACGACTTAGCGCCGACGAGCCGCGACCTCCAGTCATCCCTTTCCTGGACCGTAGTGACCGGTAGCCCCCAGAAAAGGAGGTCGTCCAGCTTGGCGGAGGAAACCATGAGGCGGTTGATCGCATCGGAAGCCCTCGACTGAATCTGGGCGACGGCGTTCTCTCGGTTCGCGGGATCAACGATCAGGCCGGGCGCCACGCCGAGGAGCTCGCAAAGGTCCCGTAGCGGACCTATCGGGATATCCCTCGGGCGCTCCAGATGCTTGAAGTTGGCTAACTCCACGACCGGCATTTTCGCGAACTGGTCGACGGAGGATGCATCGAGCTTCCTGCCCGGGACGTTGACCACGATGTCGCCGTTGTGGGTCAGGGCGGCGAGAACGACGGCAAGGAATTCCGGCTCCATGCCGAAGGCCGTCCACGTCTCGATGCCGACGAACGGCGACGATACGAGGTCGGATCGGTTGAGGACTTGCCCTTGGCCCTTAGCGGCCAACTCGGCCAGTACCTGCCTGGCGTACTCGGATTCCTGCGGGCGAAGGGTGTCGCCATCAAGCAGGCCGAGGGCATCCAGCACCGCGGTGCCCTGCTTCGACCGCAACGTACCGCTGATCCATCTCAGCGCGTCCTGAGCGGCCTGCTCGCGGTTCTGGGCGGTGATCTGAACCTGGAAGATCGGATACTTCGGCGCCAGGTCGGCGAAGTGGGACGAGAGCAGGACCGACCCGGCCGTATTCACGTAGTCACGTACGGTCGGCGAAGAAGGCAGGCGCCCCTGGACCGTCGCCTGCATCGTCTTCGTCCGGCCCTGATATGTGACCTCTACGGCGGTCGGCATGTGCTCGCGCAGCCACGCGGTCAGGGCCTTCAATTGCTCCCCGGCCTTCTTGTCGTAGACCGGCTTGTTACCGCTTGAAGCCTCCGTCCAAAGCTCCTTTGCGCCCGCGAACATCTTCAGCGCCTTCTCGAACGAGGCATCGCGCTTCGTCAGCCGGAAGATGACCTCGTCAGCACCCTTGCCGTCCTTGAACGCGGGGACGTCATGGACCTGGAGGAAATAGAGGTAAAAATCGCGCGGGGGTTGTGCGGTGGATCGCTGATTGGGCGCGCCGAAGAAGAGGTATCCGCTTCGCCCGGAGCGGCGCTCGATCCACTCCAGTTCATGTTCCCAGATCCGGTAGCCGGGTACGTACTGAGGGGCTTCGGGATCCTCTAGTATGACTCGTCTAAGCGCGTCGAAATAGTACTCGTCTAGCTTGGAGGCTTCGAGGGATTCGCCTCGCTTTTCGATCAAGGCGTCGAAATCAACATCCTTCTTGAGGTCCAGGTAGAACTGACCGTTGTCCCGATTATGAGAGATGAACTGGCCGCTGACCGTCTTGACGATCTCGTTCATCACCGTCTCGACAAGGGACTTGAGGAAGTCCGCCTCCTTCTGAGGCGTCGGCAGGATGAGGCAGAGATCGTCGCGCAGCTCCTCGGCCGTGGGTCCGAGCGGGGCGTAGATGTCGGCGGTGGTGAGCCTGTGAACGGATAGCGCGTGGACGATGCGTAGTGCCACGGGACGATACGCAGGCCTTGTGAAGGCGAGCTTGATCCGATCTTCGAGAACGGTGCTTCGGTCGATGACCTCCTTGATGTCCGGGTCCGCACGGAACGACGGATTGTCCTTCAGGTTCAGCCAATAGCTGTCGTAGGCGATCAAGCCCGGCTCATCGCTCGGAACGTCGTCATGAATGATCCGTCCTATCGCGGCGCTCAGGGTCTTGAGCACCTCTCGCTTCTCCGCGACCGAGACCCTCTCGAACACGTCGAGGTAAGCCGGATGGACGGGGAACAGGCGAACGAATTCGTCCATCCTCTCGGTCAGCGAACCGTAGAGCGGGCCGAACTTCGAAAGGTGCGCGCGGATGTCGGCTTCCTGCTGAGCCGTCTTTTTCAGGATGCGATGCGCGACGACGAAGGCAACGTCGTCGCGCGCGATCCGGACCTGCTCGAACCGGTCCTTAACCCGTCTCAACGGATCGGCGATAAACTGGAAGCGCGGATTGTCGAAGAGACTTTCCTGGACACCCGCAATGAAGCGGAAGCGCGTGCCGCCGCTGATCTCGCCGATCTCGCGGAGGAACGACAGATCGAGAACCGCTTCCTGATCGCGGCGCGAGCGGAGGTAGTCGAGGAGCTCGTCCAAAACCAAGACGAGCCCCTTATCCGGAAAGGACAGCTCGAACGCGGCCATCATCTCGATAAGCGCGGACTTATTCTCATGACGCTCGTTGGCGTGCGGAAAGCGATAGTTCACGCCAAGACCGGCGAGCCCATCTTCGAGGATGCGACAGACGATGTCCCGCAGAGACATCGTCGTCGATCCGATCTCGGCTCGGATGACCTTGAACTTTCCAGCCACGGACGACGCCGGCGTCGAAAGCGACGCATCCGTCAACCGGGCGGCGAGCTCCTCGCGTTCGGCGATCGCGGAGATGACGGCCATCAGGTGCGACTTGCCCGTGCCGTAGTTGCCGACGACCAAGAGCCCTTTATTGTCAGCGTCCAGCTCGAACTGGAGATGCGGGAAAACCGTGTCCTTGAGAATGCTCTTGACGCGCTCGGAGACGACGAAGGTATCGACCAGTCGACGCGCCTCACCCTCGGCATCCGCCTCCCGCAGTTGCACGACCGATTCGATCGGTTCGAACTGGATCAGATCGGCGTACTTCATGTCGTGCGTTCCGTTTGTATAAGAGGGTTCAGATTGCGATGGCCGGCGATTGAATGTGGCGCCAGCTTCGCCCCTCGGGATGGTTGGGCCTCGCATATGAAAGGGTGTCTCCGTCGAGAGTGCCACGCCAAGAGACGATTATGGTCATGGAGCGCGACAAACTCGTCAGCAAACGCAACGGATCGATCATCAATGCACGGTCGAACAGGATCTCGACATGATCGAGAAACACTGGGTCGCTCCCAGCCGACTTGAGGACGTCCAACAGCAGACCCTCGACCCTTCTCGCACGCTCGGCCGTCGACAGAGGCGCTAGGCGCTCCGCCAGCGCGAGGTTGAGGTTCACGACCTCGATGCCCCGGCGAGAAGCCGTAGCCCTCAGGGCGGAAGCCGGAGATGCGGTGACGGATTGAACGATAATCGCTAGCCGATGGTACGAGGCCGCCGCCTTTTCGATCGTTGCCTCTATCGCAGCTATGGCGTCGTTCACGGCATAGCTCATGACTTTGAACGCTCCTTCGTCCGGGAACTGAGCCAAGCCTTCAACGCGTCCTCAGTGATCGCCGATGCCGACGTTTCGTCATCCACCGCCGCTTTCTTCACGTCCTTGATGACGTCCGGATTGACGTGGACAAGGAACTGACGCCGGCCATCGGCGCGCTCACGTCTGGACTTCCTCGGATTGGCGTCAATCATGAAGGGCTAGCTAGCTCGATAGCGTGCAGTGGTCGAAGGAGATTCGCACTGGATTCGCGAATAGGCAATGGATCCCTCAACCATCGATTGCGATGGTTTACGGCGAGAGGACCTCGTACTTCCAGCTGTGGTGGCTGTAGAGGTACTGGGCGCCGCCGAGGCGGTCGGTCAGCTTGGCTCGGATACGAAAGCGCGTGCCGACGGGATGATTGCGGACGATCGACCTCGGGCATTCCACGTCAATGCCCGGCGGAAAGCCCTCCTCCGCGATCGGACGGACGTGAACATCACCGTGGCGTCCCGCGGTCGAGCCGACGCGATAGGTCTCGACAACGATCGATCGATAGGGTTCCAGAGCCAGTGCCATTCGATGCCCCCATGTGCCGCAGGGGCAATTTAGCATGACGCCGATCAGTGCGCTCAGTCCGCGAGCTCGCGGCGCGTTGCGTTGTCCAATCCGACCTCATGGCCCACCAACTTCGCCACTCGCCGGCTGACGGCGCGCCAATGCCCGGCGGGTCGGCTATCGTCTATCAGCTTACCGTGGCGAACCTGGTGGGCCCGCCACTTCGCGACGCCATAGGCTTGGACGCCGTGCTCTTCCATCAGCTCGGCGGCGTCGCGTTCGACCTGCTGCGCCACCTCACGCCGCCGATTTCGCCATGCCGCGAACCATGTCAGCCGCGGGAAAAATGAGTCACGCGGCCTGCTCGGTGAAGGAAGAGGCTTCGGCAATGGCCTGGAACTCCTCAAGGTATTCCGGACGGTGTTGCAGAAGGTAGCGGACTACTCGCGGGTTGCCGAGAAGCTTCGCGAGATAGCCTTTTACGACGGTCAGCTGGAGATGCTCGCGCCCGTAGTCGTCCTGGACCTCGGAGATGGATTCCTGGAGGCGGGCGAGCTCCCTCTCCATCCTTGCCATCGCCTCGGGGGTGACGCCCTTGACCTTCTTCGGCTTCGTGTCGCCGACCAGCTCATTGGCGGGGGTGCCGGCGAGGATCGCCGTGGCGTAGGCGACGGTCAGGTTGTTGGCCGCGACCAGTAGCTCGGCGGCCTCGATCTGACGCATCGGCTTCATCCGCTTGAGGATCTCGAAGACGGCCATCGGGCATGTCCTGTCCTTCAGCAGCGAGACAGCCTCCTGGCAGATGCCGTCGAGAAGCCGGACCTTCCGCTGGACGCTGTTGACGTGCAGGCTCAACGCACGGGCGATCTTCTCGTCGGGCACGCCCCGCGCGATTGCCTTCAGGATCATCGCGTGCTCCTGGACCGCGGAAAGGCGGCTGATCCGCTTGTTGAAGGTGAAGGCCTCGTCGTCGGTCGAGACGAGGCATTCGACGTGCGCGTTCCCCATGTCCTTCAGGATCTCGACGCGAAGGTGTCCGTCGAGCAGCAGGTAGCGATCGGGATCGCCGGCGATCCGCGAGATGACCGGCGGCTCGACCAAGCCGATCTCCATGACGGATGCACGGATCTGCTGGTATTTATGGCTCGCCTTCACCGTCGCCCGAGGCGGGCGGACCGGCAGCAGCGCCTCGATCGGCACGGAGACGCAGTCGGTCTCGAAGGCGATGATGGGCGGGGTTGCCTGGTCGGTCACGGTGCGCCTCCCCCGATGCGGGCTTCGAGATCCTTCGGCAAGGTGTCGAGCCGCTCGGCCCGCAGCAGCGTCACGAAGTTCTCGTCCGCCCGAAGGGACTTCAGCGCCTCGACGACGAATAGGAGGCGGGTTTGGGTGACCGCCGCCTTCTTGACCAGCAGCCGCTGTCGATCGGCCTCCTGCTGGAACATGTGGATGAGGGCCTCAGAGGTTCGGACGCGGCTGAGCTTGCGCCCGAACGGCGTCTCGGACAGGTGCTTGCCGCGCCGGGTCCGCTGCTCGATCAGGCGGCGCATCTTGATCAGTTTCGGTCCGGTCAACTTGCCCTCGGTGTAGGCCTCGGCGAGCAGCTGCTGGATGTTCTCGTCGTCGGCCTTGGCGATCTCCATCGCGACGGTGATCGGGATCAGCCCGGTATCGACGGCCTCGACGAGCCGCTGCTCACCCTTCTCGATGAGATGGGCCATCATGTGCACCCACTCGGCCGTCGTGCCGATCTTGTCGGCGATCTCGCGGTCGGAGTAACCGCGCTTACGCAGGGTCGCGACGTCCTGGAGCATGTCGATCGAGCGGTGCTGGCGGCGGGCGCAGTTCTCCACCAGGCTCATGACCAGGCAGTCCTGCTCGGAGGCGTCGGTGACGATCGCCGGGATCTCGGTGTGCCCCAACTCCCGGAAGGCCTCGATGCGGCCCTGACCGCAGGCGAGCCCGTAGGATGGTTGCCCGTCCGGGCCGACCATCGTGTTGACCTTGATCGGTCGCTTCAGGCCGACCGCACGGATGCTCTCGACGACGTCCAGGAACTTGCGCCGATTCCGGACGCGCGGGTTCAGGACGACGATGCGGTCGATCGGGATCATCCGCACCCTGGAATTCGCAGCTTGAGTCATGCCGCCTCCTCGAACCTGGCTCGCGCCGCTAGCGAGAAAAGGAAATCCAGCGTCTCGAACCGATAGCCGTCCAGCGACAGGCCGTTGCTCTCGGCGAGTCTCAGGTTGGGCTCGGTCATGTCGAGGCGAGGGAGCAGGTAATAGTCCAGCGGGCCGACGTTGCTTCGGTCCATGCGGACGGCCACCGTGATGTCCGGCGCGAGCCCAGCGTCCAGCCGAATACGCCAGCGCGGCTTGCCAGCGGCGGTCTCGGCGCAGCGGGCGATGACCACCGAGGCGGTGAACTCTCCGTTCACGCGCAGCAGTCCGGTGTCGTGGTCGACGACCACCTCTCCCCCCGCGTCGCGCAACCCGTCGACCACGGTAGCGACGACGTCCGGGTGGAGGGCGCGGAGCCGCCTGTTGACGTCGATGTAACGGTAGTCGCGCTCGGGGCTGTAGCCGACGCGATGGTAGGCCCGCAGGAGGCTGCCGAAGCGGTTCCGATACACGCTGCTCGACGGCATCCCCTCGGTCTCGTCGATGACGAGGCTGGATAGGGCTCCCTGCTCGGTCAGGAGCGCCTTAAGGAGCTCCAGGAGTTCCTCGTCGGATAGGCGCCGCGTGCGCTCCTCGATGATCCTGGCCGCGCGATCGAAGTCCGCGGGGTCGACGAGCGGCACGAAGGCGCCGCGCGCCCGCACCCACCGGTCGGGCGTGTTCACGACCCGCTTCTGCTTCAGCTTGAAAGAGACCCGGTTGAAGACGTTGTCGCCGATGTATTTGGGGTTGGTCAGAACCTGGTGGACCGTGCCCCGCGTCCAGGGGCGTCCGAGGTCCGTGACGGTTCCTTCGAGGTTCAGGCGTGCCGCGATCTGAGCCTCTTGGACGCCGAGGTCGACGAACAGGCGATAGATGCGCCTGACGACCTCGACCTCCTCGGGCGGGCCGGGGATGAGGATCACGCGATCGGTCTGGAGGCTCTTGCGCTCGCCGATCGTGAGTTCGGACTTCGGGTCCCCGTTCTCGTCGATAAGCAGCCTGCGCAGGCCGTAGCCCGCCATGCCGCCTTGGCGAAAGCCCTTCTCGACGAGCCGGCATTGGCCCGCGAAGACCTTGACCGAGAGCTCGCGGCTGTATTCGCCCGCCATGACCCTCTTCACGGTCTTCAGCAGGTTGGAGCCGATGCTGCCGTCGTTCTCGAACTGCTCGGCGCAGTAGTGGACGACGATGTCGGCGCGCGAGCACAGGAACTCCAGGTGCGCGCCGTGGTCGGCGTTCTGGAAGCGGCCCCAGCGACTGACGTCGTAGACCAGGATCGCCCCGAAGTCGGCCTCGCCCCGCTCGACGTCGGACAGGAGCCGCTGGAAGGCGTCGCGCCCTTCCAGGTTCAGGCCGCTCTTCCCGGCGTCCTCGTAGACGCGGACGATCTCGATCTCGCGGGCCTCGGCGAAGCGTTTGATGCTGTCGAGCTGGTTCTCGGTGGAATAGCGCTGGTGGTCCGTGGACATCCGGACGTAGGCAGCCGCGCGCTTCGAACGCTCCGGGCCGATCCTGGCAATCCTAGACGATCCGTAAGCGCTCCTCACACGATGCAACTCCTACTCCTCGCCGTGAGAAGCCGGCGACCGGTCGCCGGCACTACAGCGCGGAGGCGATGGAATGTCCTTTCCGAAATCGGGCAACGTCTTTCCCAACGGGACGCGAAACGCCGGCGCCGAGGCGTCGTTCGCCAAGCTGGTGGCGACCGCCCTGCGAGCGTCGCTTCGCGGCCAAGCATCGGCGGTCAAGACAATCGCGAGGTGGACCGGCGCGAACGAGCGCACGGTCAAGAACTGGCTCGCCGGCGACCGCGCCCCCAGCGGGGATCATTTCCTCGGCCTCGCCGCGAACTGCCCCGGCGTGCTCGCGGCATTCCTCGCGGCGATCCACCGGAACGACTGTCTCGTCATGGCGGACATCGAGGAGGCCCGTGCCAAGGTCGCGGCGGCCCTGACGGCGTTGGAGGCGGTTCGGGCCGTTCAGCTGGAGGCGGCCACCCAGCCATCGGCCGGCGCGTGACCTAGCGAGCGAACGTCGAGAGCGTCGGCAGGATCTCGCCGATCTCGCGTTGGAAGTTGGCTTGCTGGCCAGTGCCGGGGAAACTGACCACGTGCAGCGGGCACGTCAGGCCCGCCCGGGCTCGCGCCTGCGCCAGAGGAGTGGCGATGGTCTTCGCGATCCCGACGATCGCAAGCGGTCGGTAGGCTGCAAGCCGCGAGGAGAGGCAAGGGACGGCGGCGAGGTTCCGCGCCGCTCGCTCCCGCGGCGCCAATCGGTTCACAGGCGTCAGGACGAGGTCGTCGAGATAGAGGCCTGCGTCCCGAAAGCGATCCAGGAAGGGGCGCGGCCCGGGCAGATACGGCGACAGCGCCTTCGACAGATACCGATGGACCTGGCTGTCGCCGGCGTAGAAGAACCTCCCGCCGGCGGGCGCCGACTCCCCGCCGAAAAGGACGGAGATCCGATCCGGGCGATAGGCCGCGCGGAGGGCTTCGGCGTTGGCTGCGACGTCAGCGAGGTCTGGGAGGGGCATGGCCATGGACGAAGCATGGCCCGACGATATGAAGATAGGCCTTATCGGCGGTGTTCGAGCCGGCCATGCCCATCAAGGCGGCATTCACCATTCCGCGGCATCCTCCGCCCGGGAACGGGGTGCTGGAATGCCAACGAGATCTGAAGTCTGGGCGATCGCCGACAGGTTGCGGGCGAAGCCCGAGCGCGTATCGATACGCAGCGTTCGCGACGCCTTGCCCCGCGGCGGCTCCTACCGCGTCATCGGCGAGCACCTGGCCGCTTGGAAGGCAGAGCGGCATTACCAGCCGCGGCTTGAACTCGCGCAACTGCCGGAGGAGCTCCAGGAGGAACTGGCCAGCTTCGGGAAAAGGGTCTGGGAGGCGTCCATGCGCGAGGCGACCCGCCAGTTCGAGGCGGATCGAGATCGGCTGGAGGGGCTTCGCCTTCACGACCAGAAGCTGCGCGACGAGGCCCTGGCCGGCGCCGACGCGGCGGAGGGCCGGATCGCCGCCGCAGAAGCCAAGGCCGAACGGCTTGCCGCCGAGCTCGCCGCGGCGCGCGAGGAGGCGCGCGGCTTGCGGCGGAAGATGAGCGCGGTGAGGCCGACCGGAGCGGACGCGGAGGAAAGGCGCCGGGCCGAGCGAGCCCGCTCCCGGGCGTTCTGGGAGAAGGTGATGGGCGAGGCGCAGGCGGCGTTGGCCCGCATCCACGCCGCCGGAGGCGGCCTGACGCGCGACCAGATCCTCAAGAAGCTGTCGCGGGATCTGCGCGAAGAGGCGACCGCCACGGGTGAGGATCTGGGGGTGGCGAACCTGTCGAAGCGGCTGGACGAACGCGTCCTGCGCGGGAAGTTCTTCACGAAGAAAGATGGGGTGTATCGGCTTCGGACTGCGGCTTAGATCCGCGCGTTCATCGCGCAGGATTCCTATTGCCGGGTAGCGCGAGTCGGGTAACGCTACCCGTTATCCGTTACCTGCTTCACGATCGGGTCGAGCGGTATCCCAGCGGCGGCGACCCGCAGCCGGGAGGCGCTCATGGTGCGGCCTCTTGGAGCGATGCAGCCGATCGAAGGCTATTGCTGCATCGAGAGAGAGTGCCGGATCCGCCGCGAACGAAAAGCTCCGTTGTAGCCGTGAGTTAGGTGTTTTCGGTGGCGCGACTCAAAATGGGTCACGACATACTGATGAACGGGCCGCCCGGTGCCGGAAAGTCGATGCTGGCGAGCCGTCTGCCCTCGATCCTGCCGCCGCTCTCGCCGCGCGAGCTGCTTGAAGTCTCGATGGTTCTGTCCGTCGCCGGAAAGCTGGCCGAAGGCGCCCTGACCGACCGGCGGCCCTTCCGCGCGCCGCATCACTCGGCCTCAATGGCGGCGCTCGTCGGCGGCGGCCTGCAGGCCCGGCCGGGCGAGGTCTCGCTCGCGCATCACGGCGTGCTTTTCCTCGACGAGTTGCCGGAATTCCAGCCGCAGGCGCTCGATGCCCTGCGCCAGCCGATGGAGACCGGCGACGTCCTGATCTCCCGCGCCAATCACCGTGCCGTCTATCCCGCGCGCTTCCAGCTCGTCGCTGCGATGAACCCCTGCCGCTGCGGCCGGGCGACCGAACCCGGCTTCGCCTGCCGCCGCCAGCCGAATGAGCGCTGCATGGCGCAATACCAGGCGCGCGTCTCCGGCCCGCTGCTCGATCGGATCGACATCGCGATCGACGTTCCCGCCGTGACGGCGGCGGACCTGATCCGCCCGGCCGCAGGAGAGAGCTCGGCGATGGTCGCGGCGCGTGTCGCCACGGCGCGCCATATCCAGGCGTCGCGCTTCGAGAGCCTCGGCCTTGGTCACGTCATGACCAATGCCGCCTGTCCGGTGTCGGTGATCGAGGAGGTCGCGCGGCCGGACAATGCGGGGCTTGCACTTCTGCGCGACGCGGCGGAGGCCCTGCGTTTGACGGCACGCGCCTATCATCGCGTGCTCAAGGTCGCCCGCACGCTCGCCGATCTCGATGGGGAGGCGAAGGTCGGCCGGTGTCATCTCGCCGAAGCCCTCTCTTACCGGGCGCGTGGCGAGGAACTCGTCCAGGCCGCCTGAGGCCGAGGGTTAATGGACCCTCCTCTCGAACCGGTCGAATTTGCGGCTTTCGCCGGCCGCTTTTTCAAGGTGGTCTGCGTAGATCGAAGGGCATGGCTTCTTCGATCTGGTCATGGTTCGCCTTCGCGGCGCTGCTTCTCCCCACAGGGGGCGTCGTCCTGTGGCTGCTGCGCCAGCGCAGCGGCCTGCGTAACCAGGTGGCCGCGCTCGCGCACGATGTCGAGGCGCTCAATGATCGGCTCTGGAATCTGGCGGACAGCGAGGAGCGTTACCGGAGCCTGATCGAGGCCCAGGGCGACCTGATCGTTCGGCGCGACGGCATCCGGATCGTCTATGCCAACCGCGCCTACGCGGCCTTGTTCGGCGCCGGGGAGCAGGATCTCGTCGGCAGCGAGATGCTGCTGCCGCAGCTCGCCAGCCGTCCGATCATCCTGCTCGAGGGCGGCGCCCGCAGCTTCGACGAATGCCTCGCCACCTATGAGGGTGAACGCTGGATCTCCTGGATCGAGACCGCGGTGCCCGGCCCCGGCGGGCGCACGCTGATCCAGCGCGTCGGCCGCGACATCTCGGCACGCATCGCGAGCGAGGATGCGCTGGTCGAGGCGCGAGCGCGGGCCGAGGCCGCAAACGAGGCGAAGTCGCGCTTCCTGGCGACCGTCAGCCACGAGTTCCGCACGCCGCTCAACGGCATCCTCGGCATGGCCGACCTCCTGACCGATACCGGTCCCGATGCCGAGCAGGCGACCTATGTCGCGGCCCTGCGCACCTCCGGCGAAGCCCTGCTCGCGTTGGTCGACGACATCCTCGACTTCGCCAAGGTCGAGGCCGGCAAGCTGGAGTTGGTCGCGGAACCCTTCGATCCGGCCCAGCTCGTCGAGACCGTCGCGGAACTGATGGCGCCGCGCGCGCAGGCCAAGGGCATCGAACTTGCAGCCCATATCGCGCCCGACCTGCCGGCACGGCTCGTCGGCGACCGCGACCGGCTGCGCCAGATCCTGCTGAACCTCGTCGGCAACGCGGTGAAGTTCACGGAAGCCGGCGGTGTCGGCCTGAGCCTGGCCCGAACCGGGGATCGCCTCGAGATCACCGTCGCCGACACTGGGTCCGGCATCCCCTCCGACCGGCTCGACACGATCTTCGGCGAATTCGAACAGCTGGATCATGGCGCTGCCACAGGGCAGGCCGGCACCGGCCTCGGTCTCGCGATCGTGCGCCGTCTCGCCCGCCTGATGGGTGGCGAGGTTCGGGCCGAAAGCCGGCTCGGCGAGGGCGCGACCTTTCGCGTCACGCTGCCTCTCGCGGCGGCGGCTGACGCGCCGGACGCGCGGATTCCGCATTGGCCGGGGCAGCATATCCTGCTCGTTTCGCCGGCGCCCTTCGCCGTGCGCTTCCTGGCCGAAACGATCCGGACGACCGGGGCAGCCGTCTCGATCGCCGGCACGATCGAGGCCGCGCGGGCAAAGCTTGGCGGGGGGCTCCCGGTCACGGCGGTGCTGATCGACCATACGCTCGGCGATGCGCCGGCAAAGGAGCTGGCCGCGGCCGCTGCGGCGCTCGGCATCCGCGATTGCCTCATCCTGCTGTCGCCTCATGCCCGCCGGCAGTTCGGATCGCCGCAGGCGGCCGGGTTCTCCGGCTTCCTGATCAAGCCGGTGCGAACGCGCTCGCTCTACGAGCGACTGGGCAACGGCCTTCAGCCTGGGCCGTCGGCTGCGGGTGAGCCGGCCGCGCTGGCCGCGACGCTGATGCGCCAGCCCGGCGCCGGCCTGACGGTGCTGGTCGCGGAAGACAATGAGATCAACGCCCTGCTCGCGACGCGCACGCTGGAGCGTTTCGGCTGCACGGCGATCTGGGCGCGCGACGGGCGCGAGGCCCTAAAGCGGGTCGAAGCCAGCTTTGCCGGCACCGCGCCGCCCTTGGCGCTCGCGCTGCTCGATGTACGCATGCCCAAGATGACGGGGCTCGATTGTGCCCGTGCCGTGCGTGCGCTGGAGCGACGGTTCGGCCGCGCCGCCACGCTGCCGCTGGTGGCTGTCACGGCCAATGTCTCCGCCACGGACCGGGCTGCCGCCTTCGCCGCCGGGATGGATGATTGCCTGGCGAAACCCTTGGAGCGCGAGGCCCTGCTCCGTTGGCTGGAGCGCCTGTCGCAAGCGCCGGCCGGCAGTCTGACGGCTTGACGGCCGTCATCGCTCCGACGCAGTTTCGTCGCGAAGTTGTAAGATCATCGGAGCAAGCCTACCTCATGCCGGTAGCGGCAGGAGATGAGAGAAGCGATGGCATTGCACGTTTCTGGAAGCAAGAACGCGCTGCCCGGTCGGTTTTCAGCCGGCAATCCGTTCTCGCGCTTCGCCCCGTTGATATTGATGAAGGGTGGAGCCATGCGCCGATCCGGCGCCGAAATCGACGAAACGCCGCTATCGGGCACGCTTGGGCGGCTCGGCTCGCTTGAGGTGCGGCTGGCTCGCGGTCCGCGTGAGATCTGGCGGGCGCAGCGCCTGCGCTATCGCGTATTCTATCAGGAAATGTCGGCCAAGCCCGATGTGATCTCGCGCATGTTCCGTCGCGATGCCGATCGTTTCGACAAGGCCTGCGACCATCTCCTCGTTATCGATCATGCCGCGCGTGGCCGCTTCGGTGGGATCAAGCCCAAGGTCGTCGGCACCTACCGTCTGATGCGCCAGAGTGCGGCCGAGCGCCTCGGCGGCTTCTATACGCAGGGCGAGTTCGATCTCGCACCGATGCTGGCGCTCCATCCGGGCAGCCGCTTTCTCGAGCTTGGCCGCTCCTGCGTGCTGAAGCCCTATCGCACCAAGCGGACGGTCGAGCTTCTCTGGTCGGGCATCTGGGCCTATCTGCAGCATCATCGCATCGATGCGATGTTCGGCTGCGCTTCCTTCGACGGCACCGATCCGGATGCGCTGGCGCTGCCCCTGAGCTTCCTGCATCACCATGCCCGCTCGGAGGGAGCGTGGGCCGCGACCGCGCATGCCGAGCACTTCGTCGGCATGGACCGCCTGCCGCCGGAGATGGTCGACGCCAAGCTCGCGCTCAAGCAGTTGCCGCCTTTGATCAAGGGGTATCTGCGGCTCGGCGCCCGCTTCGGCACCGGCGCGGTCATTGACCGTCAGTTCGGCACGACCGATGTGCTCGTCGTGCTGCCGGTCGCCGCGATCGACAAGCGCTATGCCGACTATTACGGCGGCGAAGGCCCCCGCCACGCGGCCTGACTATTCGCCGGCTGCTGCCAGGGCGCGCAGCGCCTCGCGATAGGTCGGGTAGCGGAAGGCGTAGCCGAATTCCCGCTTCACCAGCGCGTTCGAGACGCGCTTGCTCTCGCCATAGAAGCTCGCCGCCATCGGCGAGAGCTGAGCCTGCTCGAACGGGATCTCCGGCGGCGGCTCGAGCCCCGTCAGTTCCGCCGCGAAGGTGATCACGTCCTGCGGCGGGCCGGGCTCGTCGTCGGTGACGTTGTAGATCGCGCCCTGGCGTGGCTGCGCCAGCGAGGCCATCAGCACGCCGGCGATATCGTCGACATGGATGCGGTTGAAGACCTGGCCTGGCTTGATCAGCCGGTTCGCAGTGCCGTTGCGCAGCTTGGTGATGGCGTTGCGGCCAGGGCCGTAGATGCCCGACAGGCGGAAGATCTGAACGGGCTTGCCGCTATCGCGGCCGAGCTGAAGCCAGGCCTCCTCGATCTCGACGCGCTGGCGTGTGCGAGCATTGGTCGGGGACGGCGGCGCGGCCTCGTCGATCCAGGCGCCGCCCTGATCGCCATAGACGCCGATCGTGGAGAGATAGCCGATCCAGCGCAGGTTCGGGGCGGCCATGAGCGCCGCGCGCAAGGGCCCGAGCGCCGGGTCGCCATCCTCCGCCGGCTGCACCGAGACCAGCACGGCATCGGCCTCCGCCACCGCCTTGGCGAGCGCCGACGAGACCGCGAAGCCGCCGAAGACCAGCGTCCGGATGCCCTCGCGGCTGAGCTCCGCGGCCTTCTCGGCGGAGCGCACGGTGCCCGTCACTTCCCAGCCTCGCACTAGGGCGGCGCGCGCGAAGAAGCCGGCGGAATAGCCGAGGCCGAGGATCAGGATGTTCATGCGGCGTCTTCCGTCTGGGGCGTGAGCGCATGCCATTCGGCACGCACCTGCGGGTCGGTTTCATCGGCGAGTCGCATAAGGGCGAGTTGGCCGGCGCGTTTAGTATCGAGCCGCCCCAGCGCCCAGACCGCCATCGCACGGACCAGCGGCGAGGGATCGGCGAGATGGGGCAGGGCGCTGTCGATGAGCTCCGGCCGGCCGCTATTGCCGATCGCGATCAGCACGTTGCGTAGGAAGCGGTCGCGCCCGGTGCGCTTCACCGGCGTGCCCGCGAAGAGCGTGCGGAAGGCGGGATCGTCGAGCCGGGCGAGCGCGGCGAGATCGAGCCCGTCGAGCTCGTCCTTGAGCGCCAGTCGCGTTTCCCGCGCGGCCGCGGCGAACTTGTTCCAGGGGCAGACGGCGAGGCAATCGTCGCAGCCGAAGACGCGGTTGCCGATGCCCGGACGCAAGGTGGTGTCGATATGGCCGGCATGCTCGATCGTGAGATAGGCGATGCAGCGGCGCGCATCGAGCTGGTAGGGCGCCGGGAAAGCGTCGGTCGGGCAGATATCGAGGCAGCGCCGGCAGGAGCCGCAATGGTCGCGCTCGGCCGCGTCTACCGGCAATTCGGCGGTGGTGTAGATCGCCCCGAGCAGCAGCCAGGAGCCGTGCTCGCGCGAAACCAGGACCGTGTGCTTGCCCTGCCAGCCGAGCCCGGCCGCCTGCGCCAGCGGCTTCTCCATGACGGGCGCGGTATCGACGAAGACCTTGACGTCGGCGCCGCCGCGCGCGGCGAGCAGCCCGGCGACGCTCTTCAGCTTGCCCTTGATGACGTCGTGGTAGTCGCGCCGTCTCGCATAGAGCGAGATCGCCGCCTTGTCGGGATGGGCAAGGATCGCGAGCGGATCGCCCTCGCCGGCATAGTTCATGCCGAGCATGACGACGGAGCGGACCTCGCTCCAGAGCTGGCGCGGATCGGCGCGCTGCGCCTGCCGCTCTTCCATCCAGCCCATCTCGCCTTGGTAGCCGCTCGCAAGCCAGGCCTCGAGACGGCTCGGCGCTTGCGGAATCGCATCGGCACCGGCGACGCGCATCACGGCGAAGCCTTCGGCAAGCGCGCGCTCGGCGACGGCGCGCTTCAGCTTCTCGGCCTTCAAAAATCCAGATTGTCGTAATGGGCGCTCGGAGCCATGCCGGGTATGCGGTCGCTCAGCAGCGGCCGGAAGCTCGGTCTCGACTTGATCCTCGCATACCATGCGCGAGCCGCCTCATCCTCTTCCCAGGGCACGTCGCCGAGATAGTCGACGCAGGACAGATGCGCCGCCGCCGCGAGATCGGCATAGCTCATCTGCGCCCCCGCCAGCCAGTTCCGCTTGGCCAGCAGCCAGGAGATATAGCGCAGATGATAGCGCACATTGGCGCGCGCGGCGCGGATCGCGCTCATTTCCGGCGGGCCGCCGCCCTCGTCGCGGCTCATGAAGCGCTTCATCACCTTTTCCAGCACGAGCGGGCTGGTGATCTCGTCATGAAACTTGGTGTTGAACCAGTCGAGCAGGCGGCGGACCTCGACGCGCTCGCCCGGCCCTTCCGGCAGCAAGCGGCGGTCGCCGAGCGCGAGCCCCCGCGTCTCGTCGAGATACTCCGCGATCGGCCCGGCGCCGGGCACGGCGAGTCCGTTCTGCTCCTGGAATACGGGCGTCGTGCCCGCGGTATTGAGCTCGATGAACTCCCGCCGGCGCTCCCAGACGCGTTCCTCGACCAGTTCGGCCTCCATGCCGAACTCGCTGAGCACGAGGCGGATGAAACGCGAATGCGGGCATAGCGGGTAATGATACAGGGTCGCCATGGCACTCATGAAGACTGTGAAGCAGGCAAAATGCGACGGAAGCAGGGCCGCCGGGCTTGCAGCGACCCGATAGGCGACGGCGGCTTGCTATAGTCATGCCGGAAAAACGCCACAACCCGCGATGATGGCGATCTCCGCAATTTGCCGCTGCTGCTTCGCGAAGTGGTAACCAATTTGCAAAGAGCTGGGCGTAAGCCGGCGACAGGCCCGGCCCGGGCTGACGTCCAGGCCGCCTGATTCGCGCGAGGACAGCCTTCCATGCACAACCTGATCGAAGCCTTCATCCTCGGCATCGTCGAGGGCCTGACCGAGTTCCTGCCGGTCTCCTCGACCGGGCATCTGCTCCTGATCGGCCATTTCCTCGGCTTCGAATCCAACGGCAAGACCTTCGAGGTGCTGGTCCAGCTCGGCGCGATCCTGGCGATCACGCTGGTCTATTTCCGCCGCCTGCTCGATATCGCGCTGCGCATTCCCAGCGACCCCTCCGCCCGCCGCTTCGTCATCGGCGTGCTCATCGCCTTCCTGCCGGCGGCGGTGATCGGCGCGCTGCTGCACAGCTTCATCAAGGGCGTGCTGTTCAACCCCTTCATCGTCTGCTGCACGCTGATCGCCGGCGGCCTGATCCTGCTCGTCGTCGACGAGCTGGAATTGCAGGAGAAGCACACCGACGCCACCACCTTCCCGCTGCCGATGTATTTCAAGATCGGGTTGATCCAGTGCCTGGCGATGATCCCCGGCGTCTCGCGCTCGGGCTCGACCATCGTCGGCGCCATGCTGCTCGGCGCCAGCAAGCGCGCGGCGGCCGAGTTCTCCTTCTTCCTGGCGATGCCGACCATGGCCGGCGCCTTCGCCTATGACCTCCTGAAGAGCTACAAATTCCTCACCTTCGACGATGGCGTGCTGATCGGCGTCGGTTTCGTCGCCGCCTTCATCTCGGCCCTGATCGTGGTGCGCAGTTTCCTCGATTTCGTCTCGAAGCGCGGCTTCGCGCTCTTCGCCTGGTGGCGGATCATCGTCGGCATGGTCGGCCTTGCCGGCCTCTGGGTCGTCGGCTGAAGCCGAGGCCTCAAGCCGGCCGTGACGGGTCGTTGAGCGAGTCCGCCAGCGTCGGCGTCCGGCTCGGCGTCAGTTGCGGCAACGACGCCGTCTGCCGCTCGATCATGCGGTGGACCACCGGTGGGTTCGGGCCGCTATGCAGGGCGCGGACCTGCTCGCCGATCTCGGCATCGGCCTGGGTGACGCGCTGGTTCTGCCGGACATATTCGACCCAGGTCGGGCTGTCGTAACGCTCGATCCAGAGCGTCGGGTCGGTCAGGTCGCGCAGCAGCGTCCAGTGCCGGGCGCCGTCGCGACGCCGGATGCGCCGCCGCTCCGCCATCACGGTCAGGAAGGCGACGACGTCCTCCGGCTTGATGATGTACTCGATGGTGACGATGACCGGGCCGGAGCGCGGCTCGATATCGACCGCGACCTTGGGCTCGCGCCAGCGGCTGAGCGGGTCGAGATTGAGTTCCTCGAGCGGCGGCAGGCGGTAGCGCAGTCCCATCACGGCACCGGCGACCAGGACCACGGCCGACATCAGCAGCGCCTTCTCGACGCCGAAATGCAGCGCCGAGCGGCCCCAGGCCCAGCTGCCCATCGCCATGCCGCCGAAGGTCGCCATCTGGTACATCGCCAGCGCCCGGCCGACGACCCAGCGCGGCGCCGAAAGCTGCACCGTCGCGTTGAAAGTCGAGAGCGCCAGAACCCAGCAGGCGCCGCAGACGCACAGGCCCGCCATGGCCAGCCAGATCGTCTGGCTGAAGGCAATCAGCGTCACGCCGCAGGCATAGGCGACGAAGGTCGAGCGGACGAGCGCTTCCGTGCTCATCGCCCGTCGCAGGCGCGCGCTCATGAAGGCGCCCGCCACCGCGCCGGCGCCGAAGGCCCCGAGCAGCACGCCATAGGTCAGCGGGCCGCCGCGCACGAGATCGCGCGCGATCAGCGGCAGCAGCGCCAGGCCCACGATGGCGCCGAAACCATAGACGAAGGCGCGCAGCGTGACCGTGCGGATGTTCGGGGACATCGCGACATAGCGGATGCCCGCGCTCATCGCGATGAACAGCGTCTCGCGCGGCAAGAGCCGCTCGACCTTGGGCGGAGACCAGCGCGCCAGCACGACGAGCAGCGGGATATAGCTGAAGGCGTTGATGATGAAGGCCGCAACCGCGCCGGCCGCCGCGACGATCGCGCCGCCGATCGCCGGCCCGACGCTGCGGGCGATGTTGAAGGCGACGCTGTTCAGCGTCACCGCTGCCGGCACGTCGCGGCGCGGGACCATGTCGCCGACCGAGGATTGCCAGGCCGGGTTGTTCAGCGCCGTGCCGCAGCCGATCAGGAAGGTGAAGGTGAGCAGCAGCCAGGGCGTGATCAGGCCGAACCAGGCGAAGACCGCAAGCCCGATCGAGACCGCCAGCATGAAGCATTGCGCGGTCAGCAGGATCTTGCGTCGGTCGTAATTGTCGGCGATGGCGCCGGCCGCGAGCGAGAACAGCATCACCGGCAAGGTCGTCGAGGCCTGGACCAGCGCCACCATCTCGGCCGAGGGCGAGATCGAGGCCATCATCCAGGAGGCGCCGACCGCCTGGACCAGCCCACCGAAATTCGAGATGAGGCTGGCGAACCAGACGGCGCGGAAGATCGGCTGCTGCAGCGGAACGAAGGGCGAGACCCGGGCCCGGGTAGGCTTGATGCCCTCCGAGGCGAGCTCGGCTTCTACGACATCGGCCGTGGGCTGGGCGTGCGGGTCGTCAGGCATGTCATAGGGTTAGAGCATGAGCGCTGGAGGGGGAAACCCTTTCCATCTGGAAGATGTCGAAACTTGGAAAGTTTTTCTCCCAACCTGTTTCGACATTCCCTGAGCCCTCATCCTGAGGAGCGCCGTAGGCGCGTCTCGAAGGATGTTTCAGGAGGCTCCCGAACCATCTGGAGCATCCTTCGAGACGCCGCGTTCCGCGGCTCCTCAGGATGAGGGCTGGGGTCCCTCATCAGTCTCTCACGTCGCCCGCGCGGCAGCGGCCTCGCGTACTTGCCGCGGCGGGCGCGCCTTGCGGGCGCGCAGGCCATGACTGAGCGCCACCGCGAGGCCCGCGAGCGCGACCCAATGCGCCGGCCGGATCGAGGCATAGTCCTGATAGGTCAGGATATCGGCATTGGCCTGGAAGACCAGCCAGGCCGAGACGCCGGAGGTCGCCGCATACCAGCCCGCTTCAAGGCTGGCCGTAAGCAGCCCGCCGAGAAGCGCCACTCCGACGAGAGCCGGCACGGAGATCGGCAGCTTCCAGCGATACAGGCCGCGATAGAGCATCAGCAGCAGGAACAGCCCGCTCATCAGCACCGGCTCGGTGACGTCGATCTTCGATTGCAGCGCGAAATGCAGCAGTGCCAGCATCGCAATGGGATAGACGAGATTGTGCAGGCGCTGCCAGTTCTTGCCGAGGCGGCGGATCATGCCGTCGGTCGAGGTCACGCCCTGCGCAACGAGGCCGATCAGCGCGACGAAGCCGATCGTCAGGTAGAAGCGCTTGACGATCTCGGAGACGATCAGGCCCCAGTCGAAGGCCATGTCGATGCAGTAGAGCGCCAGATGCCCGAGCGCGTAGGCCATGACGCCGAGACCGAGCATGCGGCGGATGCCGATCAGCTTGCTCCAGTCGAGCAGCCCCCGGAACGGCGAGACCGCGAGCGTGGCGATGAGGATCCTGACCGTCCAGGTCCCGGTCTGGTGGATCGCCTGCGTCCAGGGCTTCGAGCCGAGCTGATGCATCCAGGCGGCGTAGAGCAGCATGAGCGCGGGCACGAGGAGCAGCGCGAAGGCCGCGGCCCTTAAGGTCGAGAACCGGCCCTGCCGGTCGGTCCATGGCAGCCAGGTGCGGAAGCTGGTATTTGCGGGGCGGGCGCTCATCACCCCGGCATAGACGATGGGGTCCACCCCTGTCCCGCACATCTGGACACAAGGGCGTGAATGGGTTGTCCTGCCGGCCCTTTCAACCGGGTTCGGTCATGGCTTCCAGCACTTCCATCGTCGTCTTCGATGTCGGCAACGTCCTGCTGCGCTGGGATGCGCGGCTGATTTACCGCTCGCTGATCCCCGAGCCCGAGCGGCTCGACTGGTTCATGCAGAACATCTGCACGGGCGACTGGAATCTGGAGCAGGATCGCGGCCGGAGCTGGGAGGAGGGCGTGGCCCTTCTGGTCAGGCAGCATCCGGAATGGGAGCGCGAGATCCGCGCCTTCGACGAGAGCTGGCACGACAGCGTGCCGCATACCATCGCCGACAGCGTCGCCGTGCTGGAAGAGCTGAAGGGGCAGGGCGAGAAGGTCTATGCCATCACCAATTTCTCGCGCGAGAAATGGGCTGAATGCCTGGTCCGCTTCCCGTTCCTGCAGAGCTTCGACGGCGTCGTCGTCTCCGCCCATGAGCGGATGTTGAAGCCGGAGCGCGCGATCTACGAGGTGCTGTTCGATCGTTACGGTCTGAAGGCTGGCGACTGCATCTTCGTCGATGACAGCGAGAAGAACGTGGTGGGGGCCCGCGCCGCCGGCATGCGGGCCGTCCATTTCGTCGAGCCCATCGACCTGCGCGCCGAATTGCGCGGCCTGGGCGTCAGGCTCTGACGGGCAGAGCCTGACGGGGGAGAGCGCAGGCGATCAGGCCGCGCTCTTGATCGCGACGCTCGGCACGAGGCCGGCGGCATCGACGCCGCGGGCTTCGCCGACCAGCCGGGCGCCGGCCTTGGTCGCGAGGAAATCGGCGAGGACGGCGTCTTCCTGGCGCACGAAGCCCTTGGCGGGCAGCTTGCCGGCGAGGAACAGCTCGACCATCGCGACGCAGCCGGCGGCGGTGGTGAGCTGGATCGCGCCGAGCTCGTCATTGCCGTCATAACGCAGCACGACGCTCTCTTCCTCGAGGCGGCCGTTGCGCTCGCCGACGCCGGTCACGAAGATCACGACCACGTCCTTGCGGGTGAAGGGCGCGGAATGCGTCAGGATGCGGCGCAGGGTCTCGCGGTCGTCGGCGAGGTCGAGGTCGCGCAGCAGCAGCTTCATGATCTCGGCATGGCCGGGATAGCGCAGCGTCTTGTAGCTCATGTTGCGGACCTTGCCGGCGAGCGTCTCGGTCAGCGTGCCGAGGCCGCCCGAGGTGTTGAAGGCCTCGTAGGCGACGCCGTCGATCATGACGCTCTCGATGCCTTCAAGCGCCGGCACCAGGGTCGGCTGGCCGTCGAAGACGATCTCGCAGGGGTTGCAGTATTCGTTGATCAGGCCATCGACCGACCAGGTCACGTTGTAGCGCAGCGCATTGGTCGGATAGAGCGGCAGCGCGCCGACGCGCATCTTGATGGCGCGGACGTTCTCGAAACGCGCCGCCATGTCGGCGCCGAGGATGCAGATGAAGCCGGGCGCCAGCCCGCACTGCGGAACGAGCGCGACGTCGGAGGTCTCGCCGAGTTCCTTGATGTAGGAGGTGGTGGCGACGTCCTCGGTCAGGTCGAAATAATGGGTCTTGGTCTCGGCCGCGACCTTGGCGATGCCCTTGTTCAGGAAATAGGGGCAGGCGCTGACGACGATGTCGCGGTCTTTCAGGAACACGCGGAGCGCGTCGAGGTTCGAGGCGTCGACGGTCTCGGTGGCGAAGCGGCTGCCGGCGGCGTTCTTGAGCTGCGCGGCGGACGCGTCGGCCAGTGTCACCTGATGGCCCTGCTCGGCCAGCATGCCGGCGATGATGACGCCGATCTGGCCGGCGCCGAGCACGGCAATGCGCTTCTTGATGGTCATCTTGCTATCTCCTGGTGGGTATCGGGTCGGCCAGGAGCCTCCCCCTCGATGCGGAGCATCGCCGCAAGCCACGCAGGCTTTAACGGGCGGATCGCCGGAGGAGGATGTTTTGATCAGTCAATTCGATGGGATATGAACAAGAGTGACGGGAAACGGCGAGCACTGCGGCAGCCGCGCGCTCAACGCTCGAACTTGCGGGCCAGAATCACCGAGGAGGTCGTCCGGCGCACGCCTTCCATTTCCGCGATCCAGTCGATGATCGTGTCGAGGTCGCTGGAGGTCTCGCACTCGATCTTGACGCTGAGGTCGAAATGGCCGCTCAGCGTGTGGCATTGCACGATTTCCGGCCGCTTTTTCAACGCCGCGACCACGCCGCCCTGCTGTTTCATCTCCAGTTCGATCAGGATCAGCGCCGCAATCGTGGTTGCCGGCCGGCTCGCCTTGCCGAGAATCGTGGTGTAGCCGGCGATCACTCCGTCGCGTTCGAGACGGCTGAGCCGTCCCTGCGCCGTCGCGCGGGAGACGCCGAGCTGCTTGGCGATCTCCGACAGCGGCAGGCGGGCATTCTCGGTGAGGATGCGGATGAGCTCGCGGTCCTTCGCGGCGTCTGACGGCCGTGCCATGTCGTCTCCAGCGGTTCGGCGGGGGCGTCATATAGCAGGGAAATCCCGGCTTATCGCAAGAGCCGCCTTCAGTACCGCTGAGACCGGCGCCGTCAATTGACGGTATGGAACGAAAAGCCTGCCCGAAAAGGAACATCTTGTGGTCCGAAGCATTGCTCACGCGCCGGAGGGACTTGCTTCGGGGTGAAAATCGGAGTGGCATGCCGACCGGCGGCAGCACGCTTTGCCATGGAGAACGCCATGTTCAGGACTCTCATTCTCGCATCAGCATCGGCTTTCGCCCTTGTCTCCTTCTCCGTGGTGCCCGCTTCGGCGCTGACCATGAAGGAATGCAGCGTCAAGTATCAGGACGCCAAGAAGGCCAATACGCTGAAGGGCCAGAAGTGGAACGATTTCCGCAAGGCCCAGTGCGGCGACGACGACGCTGCCGACGACGAGGCTGCGGCTGCCATGCCGGCCGAGCCGGCGAAGCCCGCCGCTTCCGCTACGGCGGCGGCACCCGCTGCCAAGCCCGCCGCGATGCCTGCCGGCAAGGCGAAGCCTGCTGTCTTCCCGAAGGCGGTTTCGCAGAAATATTCGAGCGAGACGGCCGGCAAGGCGCGCCTCAAGACCTGCGTCGATCAGTACAATGCCAACAAGGCGGCCAATGCCAATGGCGATCTCAAGTGGATCGAGAAGGGCGGCGGCTACTGGAGCCAGTGCAACACCAAGCTGAAGGGCTGATCTTCAGACGCAGCCGAGTTTCCGGAACGCCGCGCCGCAAGGCGCGGCGTTTTTCGTTCGTAGGGTCGTTAAGGGAAACGCGTTGTCATTCCGGACAAGCCGCGCGAGCGGCGCCGATCCGGAACCCACGACCGGGTGAGACATTCTATGCCGCGTCGGAGCCGCTCACCCAGTCGTGGGTTCCGGGTTCTTCGCTACGCGAAGCCCCGGAATGACGAGGCGGGATTCGAAGCCGCTGCGATCAGGTGGGGGCATCGCTCAAAGCGACTGCGAGGGGCGTGAACCTGAATCGGTCGGCCGGCTTGGTGCGGGGTCGCCCGGCCGCTGCCCCTTGCTGATCATCTCGCCGCGCGAGCGGATGACATGGGCCGTCACCACCTCCTGGACGCGCTTCTCCGCGGCATCGCGCACGGCGTTGCGATTGGCCGGCCGGCCGTCCTCGGTTTCGATCAGTTCGATCGTGGCGTTGGTCAGGGCGTCGACATCGCCCTTGCAGAACAGCATCGCGGCCTTGGCGACGACCTCCGCTTTTTCGTCCGTGAGCAGCATCGGCGCGCCCTCGCGGCCGATACAGGCCAGCATCTTGGTGCGGATCAGGTCGCGCGTCTTTTCCAGCAACGCCTTTTTCTCGGCCCGCGCCGCTCGCTCCTGCTCGCTCGGCTGAGGCGTCTGCGCCTGGGCGGGAGCGCCGGGCGAGACCGGCCCGCGCACATTGGCGCTCTGCTTCACACATTCGACCAGCGCCGGCAGCATCTCGCCGGTCGAGGTCAGCGCGAAGGTATAGCGTGCGTCATTGGCCACCAGCTCGAGATAGCGCCCCTGACGGAAGGCGTTGATCAGGGCGGATTGTGCCGGCATGGCGATGGTGACGAGCGTTGGCGACTTGATGTTGGCGGTGACGTCGATGGTCGAGCGCCGATCGAACACGAGCTGAAGCTTCAGCGTCTCGCCGGTCCTGAGTTTCCAGTCTGGCTTCGAGAAGCCGAGCAGCCAGGAGAATTGCGCGGTTACCGAGGTCAGCATCGTGACGCCGCTCTTGTAGCTGGCGCTGACGGCGCAATGCGAGAAGGCGCCGGTCTGGTCGTTGGTGAAGGTCCCGCCCGACCAGTTGCCGACGACGATCTTGCCGAACGGGCCGGCCGCCGACGCCGGCAACGACAGAAAACAGCTCAGGGCGACGATCGCGGCCCGCATCCAGTTTCCTCCGTTGAAATCCCATCCCAAGGCTAAAGCAGGATGGCGGCTGGGGGGAACCCGCTTTTTCGTCAGGCCGCCTCGCGCTTGAGCGGGCGCAGCAACATGGCGAGGAGATCGCTCTGGCTGACGAGCCCGGTCAGACGCTCCTGGTCGTCGACCACGATGACGGCGTGGTGGCGGCCATCGGTGAGGGCGGCGATGAGATCGACGGCCGGCTCGTCCGGGCGCGCGATCACGGCGGGAGACATCACGTCGCGCACGCGCAGGCCCGGGTGCGTCAGTTCGCGCAGGCCGACCGTGCCGAGCACCCGGTTCTCGCGGTCGACCACCGGCAGCGTCCGGACCGCATGGTCGAGCAGCAGACGGCGGGCGGTCTCGATATCGTCGTGCTGGTCGACCCGGACGAGGTCGCGCGACATGATGTCGGCGCAGCGCGGCAGGTCGTGCTTGCGGGCGAGCGCATGCAATTCGACGCGCCGCAGCAGCCGGTCGAGATCCTCCCGGTCGATGTCGAAGGTCTCGCCGACATCGCTCAGCGCCGCGTCGATATCGGCCTCATTGAAGCCGACGCGCTGCGCCGACGGCAGGTCCTTGGTGCCGTGGCTGTTCGCCGGGGCCTGCGCGCGATGCGGATAGCTGTGGCTGGAGAAGCGATGGAACGCGATGCCGAGCAGGGTCAGCACCAGCGCGTTGAGGCCGACGGGAACGAAGGCGAAGCCGAGCCCGTAGGTCGCGACTGCCGGCCCGCCCAGCGCCGCGGTCAGCGCGGCCGCCCCGCCCGGCGGATGCAGGCAGCGCAGCAGCGACATGGCCGCGATCGCGAATGCGACGGCGCAGCCGGCCGCGACCGCTGGCTCCGGCACATAGCGGCTGACGAGGAGCCCGATCAGGGCGGAGACGGTGTTGCCGCCGACAATCGACCATGGCTGCGCCAGAGGACTCGACGGGATCGCGAAGAGCAGCAGGGCGGAGGCGCCCATCGGCGCGACGAGCAGCGGCAGGTGCGGATCATTGCCGAGCAGCAGGCTGCAGATCAGCCCGGTCGCGCCGACACAGACAAGCGCGCCAACGCAGGCGACCAGCCGGTCGCGCCAGGTCGCGCCGGCCAGGATCGGCACGAAGAAACGGAACCGGGAACGACGGCTCGCCGGGGAAGGAGGGGAAGCGGAATTCATAACGGCCGATTGGGCTGCTTAAATATCAGGCAGGTCCAATAGGCCGATCGGGATCGGCAGGGCAACGCCATTCAGCCGTCAAATCGGCGGTCATTCTGCAAAAGGCAGAAACGCCATTTCGAACCGCGCGATCGGAGAATTTCGATCTAGGGACCGTTCATGATCTCCGGAACCACGCAGGTCATCCCGGACTTGACCCGGAATCCATGCCTGAGCGCTTTCGTAGAAGGTTCAGGCATGAATCCCGGCTCTCCACTGCGCTTCGGCCGGGATGACCGCATTTCCGAGAAGAGATGATTGCCTTTGGCCGGTCGTCCGGCAGGGCAACCTGCTCGCTATCAATCGACGACGCGCACCGCGCCCTTGGCCGCGCTCGTCGTCGTCGCGGCATAGGCCTTCAGCGCGGTCGTGACCTTGCGCTTGCGCGGCGCGGCCGGCTTCCAGGCATCCTTGCCCTTCGCCTCCATCGCGGCGCGGCGGCGCGCCAGTTCCTCGTCTGAGACCTGCAATGAAATGCTGCGATTGGGGATGTCGATCGCGATGATGTCGCCGCTCTCGACGAGGCCGATCGCGCCGCCCTCGGCCGCTTCCGGCGAGACATGGCCGATCGAAAGACCGGAGGAACCGCCGGAGAAGCGTCCGTCGGTGATCAGTGCGCAGGCTTTGCCGAGGCCCTTCGACTTCAGATAGCTCGTCGGATAGAGCATCTCCTGCATGCCCGGCCCACCGCGGGGGCCCTCATAGCGGATCAGCACGATATCGCCGGGCTTGACCTTGCGGTTGAGGATGCCCTCGACCGCGGCGTCCTGGCTCTCGAAGATCACGGCCGGGCCGGAGAACTTCAGGATCGAGGCATCGACGCCGGCCGTCTTCACGATGCAGCCGTCGAGCGCGATGTTGCCGAACAGCACGGCGAGACCGCCATCCTTGGAATAGGCATGCTCTGCGCTGCGGATCACGCCCTTCTCGCGGTCGGCGTCGAGCTCGGCGAAGCGCCGGTCCTGGCTGAAGGCCGTCTGGGTCGGCACGCCGCCGGGCGCGGCGCTATAGAAGGAGCGCACCGCCTCGCTCTCTGTCCGGGTGATGTCCCAGCGCGCCAGCGCGTCCGCCATCGTCGTGCTGTGCACGGTCGGCAGCGAGGTGTCGATCAGCCCGGCGCGGTCGAGCTCGCCGAGGATGGCCATGATGCCGCCGGCGCGATGCACGTCTTCCATATGAACGTCGGCGACGGCCGGCGCGACCTTGCACAGCACCGGCACCCGCCGCGACAGCCGGTCGATATCGGCCATGGTGAAGTCGATCTCGGCCTCATGCGCTGCCGCCAGCAGATGCAGCACCGTGTTGGTCGAGCCGCCCATGGCGATGTCGAGCGTCATCGCGTTCTCGAACGCCTTGAACGAGCCGACATTGCGCGGCAGCGCGCTCTCGTCGTCCTGCTCGTAGTAGCGGCGGGCGAGATCGACGATCAGATGGCCCGCCTCGACGAAGAGGCGCTTGCGGTCGGCATGGGTGGCGAGCGTCGAGCCGTTGCCGGGCAGCGCGAGGCCGAGCGCCTCGGTCAGGCAGTTCATCGAATTGGCGGTGAACATGCCCGAGCAGGAGCCGCAGGTCGGGCAGGCCGAGCGCTCGATCACGTCGACTTCGGCGTCGGTGTACTTGTCGTCGGCCGCTGCGATCATCGCATCGACGAGGTCGACCTTCTTCAGCACGCCTTCGGCGATGAACTTGCCGGCCTCCATCGGCCCGCCCGAGACGAAGACGGTCGGGATGTTCAGGCGCATCGAGGCCATCAGCATGCCGGGCGTGATCTTGTCGCAATTCGAGATGCAGACCATCGCGTCGGCGCAATGTGCGTTGACCATGTATTCGACGCTGTCGGCGATCAGCTCGCGCGAGGGCAGACTGTAGAGCATGCCGTCATGGCCCATGGCGATGCCGTCATCGACCGCGATCGTGTTGAACTCCTTGGCGACGCCGCCGGCCTTCTCGATCTCGCGCGCGACGAGCTGGCCGAGGTCCTGGAGATGGACATGGCCGGGCACGAACTGGGTGAAGGAGTTCACCACCGCGATGATCGGCTTGCCGAAATCGCTGTCCTTCATGCCGGTGGCGCGCCACAGGCCGCGGGCGC